>DASYGQ010000200.1:0-9990 GCA_035999585.1 Bacteroidia bacterium
AATGGCTAGCTTATCCTGCTCTGTAAAAAAATCTTCTGCTTTTTTCCCGGCCATAATTTATTTCTTAAACAGGTTATTTACATCAGGAGCTTTATCTGATCCTGCCTGTCCCTCAAAGAATGGCTTAGGCTGGAATCCGAACATACCTGCCCAGATATTGGCGGGGAACAAGCGGATGTTAGCATTGTATTTCTGCACCATCTCGTTGTAGACTTTACGTTCGTTTCCGATTCTGTTCTCTGTTCCTTCGATCTGTGTCGCCAGGTTTATATAACCTTCGTTCGCTTTGAGCTGAGGATAATTCTCGGCAACTGCGAGCAGGCGGCCCAGGGAAGAGCTAACAGCCGACTGTGCCTGCTGGAACTTTTGAATGGATGCCTCATCGAGCTTGCTTGGATCAATGGTCACCTGAGTGGCTTTGGCGCGGGCCTGAATAACGCCTTCAAGCGTCGATTTTTCAAAATCGGCATAGTTTTTCACTGTGGCAACCAGGTTTGGAATCAGATCCATTCGGCGCTGATACTGGTTTTCTACCTGATGCCATTGACCCGTTACGGCCACTTCCTGCTCAACGAGCGAGTTACGGGTATTGCAACCGTTAATGCAAAAAATGGCGATAATCAGTAAGAGTACGCCAAGAACAATTGAACTGGTTTTCATAGGGATTGATTTTATTAATTGCTTGTTAGATGTCGTGTTTAAAATTATTCATACTGCTTCTTCAATAAGGTGATCCTGTTTTTCCGATCCCTTGAAAAAGTAATGGCTTCCTGCGTATCCAGATATTCCAGAAGGGTCAGCGCCTGCTTTCCGCTCTTTCGTGCCTCCTCTGTTCTTCCCTGCTTCGTTAAACGTTCCGCCTCAAGAGCAAACACTGCCGAAAGCGGATCAAATGCTTTCGCGTCCTGATTAAATCTGGCAAGAAGCTCCGGAACTGAAAAGTCTCTCCCTTCCCTGCCATCTGCTTTCAGGTACGTTTTGTAAAACGAAGCCGTCAGCTTTTCCACCTCTTCCCATTTCTCTTCCTCCGATAGTTTTTTCAACCGGTTGGGCATATCCGACATTTCCTGAATAATACGGGATATGAATTGGCGTTGCAGCATTGGCCCCCATTGTCAAAGCACGTACCATTGATATGACCTGCCAAACTGACGCTAAACCCTTCAAAAGGATATTCTTCGAAACCAGATAAAGCACTGATAAACAGATACAATGCGAGCATATTTCTGGAATGCCAAACCTGCCAAATAAAGCTAAGAGATATTGATTTTCAGAGCGGCAGCAATTTGCTGGACAATTTTACCGGTATCAAAACGGTTGGTCACACCTACGACAGTGCCGCAATACAGGCATTGTACAAAAAGAAGCGTGTATTTTGCATTGAGCGGAGTATGTTCAACGACTTCAAAAGAGCCGGATCCGCATTTGGGACAAATAGAAGCTGCCATGTTTTACTGATTTGGGGTTAGTGTTCTTTATCCTGGCCAAAGCCTGGGAATCAGGAACAAAACTAAGTCTTTCGGGAGTATTCACAAGGTTTAACATCAAATCTTTCCATAGCCCGGCAAATTGATGAAGCATACGGAAAGGATTGATTAATTTCAGCGCGTGAAAACGGAAGCGTTTAAAATAACAAGCCTGACCGGTCACCAGGGAGCCATCTATGCGCTGGAACCGGGACCTGAGCCGGGTATGATATTTTCTGCCGGAGCTGACAAGCTCATCACCGCCTGGGATCTTTATAAAAAAGAAAATCTTCCTTTTCTTGCACGTCTGCCGGCACCGGTATACAGCTTGTGCCACATTCCCGAAAAGCAATTGTTGCTCGCGGGCACTTCGGCAGGCAGTATTCATGTGATCGATTTGCAGAACCGGGAGGAGCTGAAAATTCTTCAGCATCACACCGCACCTGTTTTCGGGCTTTCCTATTCCTTGAAACACGACAGTCTTTACAGCATTGCAGCAGATGGTAATCTGGCTCAGGTTTCACTGAAGAGCCTGTCACTGATCCGGATCCGGAAAATAACCGATGCCAAACTCAGGCAGACAGCCTTCAGCCCTTCCTGCACCGAAATGGCCCTGGCTTGCGGTGACGGAAGCATACGCCTGTTCGACCTGAATGATCTTCGTGAAAAAAATGTGGTCTTTGCACATGAGCAATCTGCCAATTCGGTCTGCTATCACCCGTCCGGGAAATATCTTTTATCCGGAGGGAAAGATGCCCATCTGAAAATATGGAACCTCGACAAGGATATGGCACCGGAGCATTCCATCCCCGCTCATAATTTTGCCATCTATAAAATTGTGTTCAGTCCGGACTCGCGCCTGTTTGCCACGGCGAGCCGCGACAAGACCATCAAAATATGGGATGCTGACAATTTCTCATTCCTGCTTCGTATCAGCAGTGAAATACAAGGCGGGCATGTAAACTCAGTAAACACGCTGCTTTGGGCAAATGAGCCTGGCTGCCTTGTGTCAGCCGGTGACGACCGCAGCATCCTGCTTTGGGACATCCGATCCTGAATGAATATTTGTACATTTACAGGGCGTGGTGCAACTCTCCTCACATATCCGCAATCTTACCGACGCAGAACTTGTGGCGAAATACAAAGAAACCGGCGAAAATATTTGCGTCGGAGAACTTTGCAGGCGGTACATGCACCTTATTTTCGGTGTGTGCATGAAATACATGAAAGACGAGGACAAAGCCAAAGATCTTCAGAGCCTGATCTTTGAGCGCCTGCTGACTGATCTTCTCAAGCATGAAGTATCCAATTTCAAGGGCTGGTTATTCTCGGTCTGCCGGAATCACTGCCTCATGCATCTCCGAAGCAGCAAAAGCCGTCTGAAGAACCAGAATGAGTTGAAAAAAGACCTGAAACCTGATATGGAATCGTCTTTTGAACTGCATCATAACCCTGTACTGGAGAAAGAACAGCAGCTCAATAAGCTGGAATCCGGAATTCAACAGCTCAATGAAGGACAACGCATCTGTGTTGAATTGTTTTATATCCGGGAAAAGAGCTATAAGGAAATCACCGATATAACCGGTTACTCGCTGAAGGATGTGAAAAGCTTTATTCAGAACGGGAAGAGAAACCTTAAAATATTTATGGAAAAATGATCGTGACCAATCAAACGCATTCCCTTTTCGATCCGCATACAGACTGCCTGACAGAACAGGCCATGTTTGATTATATCGATGAAAAGCTTTCAGCGAAGGATTGTCATGCCGTAGAAAAACATTTGCTGGATTGCGCTTTTTGTTCGGAAGCCATGGAAGGCCTCTCCCTGGTGAAAAACAGAAGCAAAATACATGGTGCTGTTCTTCCCGGAACCCCTTCAGACGGTCCGAACCAAACAGGCGGAGGAGGAAGGCTCATTCCGATGAATTACAATATCCGGCTGGCAGCTGCTGCTGTTCTTGTGCTGCTCCTTGGTTGTTTCATTCTTCTTCGTTTTATTCTCAACGAAAATCAAAGCATTCAGACTGCAACTATTGAAAAACCTTTGCAGGAATCACCTGCTCCTGAAACATCGCTGCCACCGGCCGGCCCATCCGACGAGCAGACTTTTTATCGTTATTTCAAACCGGCACCGGCACGTGACTTGAAACGCTCTGCCGAAGTTGCCAGCCAGGATGAGGTCGTTACCGAACATGAAACAAACGCTTCGCCTGAATCAGAACCGGATGCAACGCCTCCTTCAAAAGCATCTGAACAGGCTAATCTGCCGCCATCCGCTCCAGCTCCGGTGGCAGCACCTGCCGATGCCACCAAAGAAATAAAAATTTCGTCTTACAATGGTCTGACCGATGCGGATTCAAAACAAGAAGACAAGCCTGACAGAAGTAAATCTTTTGCCTCCGATAACAATGCACCTGCCGGACAAACAACAAACGCTGCTTATTCGACTGAAGAAACAGTACAGGAAAAAACCAGGGGACTAAAAAAATACAGAAACAGCAGCAATGCACGGGGAGATCATGCATCATCAACGGCCCCTGCAGCAGTACAGCCCTCCCCTTCCAATACTACTTACGCAAAAAAAGAAGAAGGAGAAACTTCGGACAAAAAAAATGAAAGCGTTGTCCCCTTTATCCAAAACACCACGGCTGTCGCTGCCAATCAGGTTTCAGCCGCAGGGGCATCCCCGGCAAATTCAGCAGCAAGTGAAGGAAGCATGCCGCTTGCTCCTGCAACCAAGCAGGTTTCAGCGACGCATGAAATGGTCCATACCAAGACCGAAAAAAGCGAAAAATATGTTCCTCACAAGAGTATGAAACCAAAGATCAGCCTTGCTGAATCTTTTCTTCAAAAAGGCATGGAAAGCTACAACCAAAAAAATTACAGAGATGCCCTTTCTCTTTTCGAAAAAGCTTTGGCTCTCGAACCCGGAAATGAAAATGCTCTGTTTTATTCAGGTGTCTGTTACCTGAGCCTGACGCCACCCGATGCAAACAAGGCTCTCGATCGGCTCAATGCGATTCTCAGCAAACCCGCATCAGAATTCACAGCCGGAGCCAAGTGGTATAAGGCCTTGTCGTTGATCAGGAATTCAGAGAAGGATTCCGCAAAAATACTCCTCAAAGAACTGAGCAACGGAACAAGTGAATACCAGAAACCTGCCATTGAGCTTATTTCGGAATTGAAATAAAGCGGGCTGCACCCAATCATTGCAAACCCCGGCACGAGACATTGCTTAATATGGCAAGCCTTTAAATCACATTTGAGTTCCCTTTCCTTCCACTATTCATTTTTCCTGCCCGGCGATCCAACATTGAGATTCCTGGCATGTTAGTCCAACTGCACAGTGTTATAGAAATTAAAGAAAATAAGATGCAGCTGTATTTTTGATTCCCATCCGGAAACTTAATCAGAGGGGTAAATTGATTTTTGAGGTATCACAGATTGTGACACCTTTAATCAATTCAATTGAAACTGTATTAATAAAAGAACGCATGAAAAAACAAATCACACTTCCGGAGATACCGCAAGATTTTATCGTTAACAGAATTTATCTCATCCGAAATCAAAAAGTAATATTGGATGTACATCTTGCGCAACTCTATGGTGTACAAACGCGAGCCTTGAAACAAGCGGTACGCAGAAACATGGATTTATTCCCACCGGATTTCATGTTTTCGCTGACTGCTACTGAGATAAAAACCAAGGTATCACAAACTGTGATACCTTCCAATCAGCATTTGGGCGGCTCGGCTCCTTTTGCATTTACGGAAGGCGGAGTCGCCATGCTTTCCAGCGTATTGAAAAGTAAGAAGGCGAAACAAATGAATATTGCTATTATGAGAGCATTTGTGTTTATGCGCAAGGTTCTTCTTGACAACAATGATTTACGGTTATTAGTAGAGGAGATCAGAAAAAAAACTGACAAAAATTCAAAAAACATCAAGGTCGTTTTCAAGTGCCTGGATGAACTTCTCAAATACAAGGCCCAACCGGTACCACGCAAACTAATCGGGTTCAAAGCTGATCTCAGAAAAAAAGATATTCTGAAAAACACGGGAAAGCATCTGGAAGAATAAGGAAACAATACCTGTCTGTTCATCTTAAGGTATCACAGTTTGTGATACCTTAAGAAAAAACGGGGAGAAAATTCGGATCAGGAAATCCGGAAGCCAATAACAAGGATATCATCCACCTGCTCCAATCCGCCTTTCCAGGTTTCGATGGTTTGGTTGAGAATTTCCTTTTGTTCGTTCATTGGCAGGTTGTGGATTCTTGCCAGCATGCTGCGAAACTGGTTGACCATGAATTTTTTTCCTTTCGGGCCTCCAAACTGATCGGAATAACCATCTGAAAAGATGTAGAAAATATCTCCTTTGCGGATATCCATGCGGTGACTGACGAAACTTTTTGCTTCTTCAGAATAATAACCAATGGGAAACTTATCGGCTTTCACTTCATTGTATTTGCCATCCCTGAAATAATACAGTGGGTTATTTGCTCCGGCATAATCAAGTGTCATCTTCTCGTAATCGAGGATACACAAAGTCAGGTCCATGCCATCCCGGATGGCACCGTCTTCCGATTTCTGGCTGATAGTGGCTGCGGCCAGGCTGTTCAACTTATTGAGTACATCGCCGGCGCTGAGCAATTCATTCTCTTTCACCACCTGATTGAGCATATTGTTTCCCAAAAGCGACATGAAAGCTCCGGGAACACCATGACCGGTACAATCCACTGCGGCTACCAGCACCCGGCCGCTTTTTTTGTTCAGCCAGTAAAAATCTCCGCTGACAATATCCTTGGGCTTGAATAAAACAAACGAATCGGGAAGCAATTCCTTCACGAACCTCGCTGGAGGCAGGATTGCATCCTGCAAGCGTTTCGCATAGCGGATACTGTCGGTCACATGCTTATACAGCACTTCCAGTTTGCCGCTCTGCCTTTCGATCTCTTCTTTCTGACGCACCACTTCTTCCGTACGCTCTATTACCTTGGCCTCCAGCACCCGTTCATTCTCCCGCAATTCAGTACGCATCTTCAGCAATGCATGACCCAGTGCATCTTCTTCGCTCAGCGGCTTATAATACGAATCGAAATTCCCTGTTCCCACCTCATCCGCAAAATCAATGGTTGATTTAAGTCCGTCAATCAGTCCGTTTAATGCCACCGACATCTCACCGATCTCATCGTTTCGATCCCTGATCCGTTTGCGGGGCATGACGCCTTTGCCCATATCCAGGATAATCCTGCGGATATCACGGATCGGTCTGACAATTGTTTGAACCGTAAGCAAGGCAATGATGATACCACCCAAAGGCAGTGCCACACCCAGGGTAACCACAACTCCCTGAAGGGTACTGAAAGAAGAACGCATCTCACCGCTCTTGTCATTGGCGCTTTTCTGCTGCTGACTGATGAGGCTATCGAGCTTGGAAAGGATGAGGCGTGTTTTTACATTGATGGTCCCGTCCAGATCCTCCACTTCATTCTTATTTTGCATAAGAACCATGGCGTCTTCATACGAATCGAAGGAATGCAATTGCGACATCACCTCACGGTGATCGTCCCATAATTTATCGGTCAGGCTGAAAATAGTGTTGATTTCTCCTTTGGCACCTTCGCTCCATTCCGGCAGCTTGGCTTCCATGCGCTTATTGTAGGCAAGGCTAAGGATATTGTCTTTCAGGACAGGGTATTCTTTCTGGATAAGGCTCTTGAGCTTATCCTTGTCTTCACCGTCTTTTTGCGTGTGAACCCAGTTTCCGATCAGCATTTTGGAACGGACGACAAGCAGATTCAGTTCCTGAAGTGCACTGACGGATGGAGTATAGAGCTGATTAATTTCATTATTGATGGCACTACTCTTCTTGATTGTGAGCAGTGTGGCCCCAAACCCGATCAGAGTAAGCAATATGAGTACAGCAAAACCCAACCCTATCTTACGCCCTATCGTAAATCTGAACTTCATAAGAAATCAAAGGCAGGCCCCTGGTATTAAAATTGATTTTATTTCTTCGGTTGGTTCTGCTGATTTTTCTTCATCTCCTCCAGTTTATCCTGAAACTGTTTCGACTTTTCATAATCATTCAAACCATAATAAATGCCCGACAGCGCCAGCAAGGTCTCTTCCTTTTTGGGATCCAGCGCATATGCTTTTTCAATCAGAGGGAGTGATTGTTTAAACAGCAATACTTTATTATCCTGCAAAGCATCCATCGAACTGATATCGATATCAAAATCGGATCCTTTGATCAGGTAAACAGCCTGGTTGTAATACAAAATACCCATGTTGTAATTGGCACTCACATTATTCGGATCGAGGCTCAGCACATGGGTATACGCTGCTTTGGCCAGGTCCAGGAAACCAGCCCTTGTTTTCCAGCTTGCCTGGTACAGGTTTGTATAAATGGTGGCCAATGCCATGGTAAATTCAATCTCTTTCGACATGATCGGATATGCCGGCTCCACCTGTTTCATGATTTCCCTGAATTTCTCAAAGTTCTCTATGGGCATCTTGTAGTTCGAAGTATCGAGTGCCTGTGCGGCATCGTTGTAAAAACGAACGGCCAGGAACTTCAGGTTCTCCTTGTTATTTTTCTGCGATTCTTTGGCGGTATCCAGCTGCAGTGATTTCAGGAAGCACTTCATGGACTCCAGGCGTGCAGGAGAGGTTCTGTTTGTCGATTCCCTGGCTTTGTAATAATCTTTATAGATGAAACCCCGGAGGTACCAGAAATTAGGGTCTTTGCTGACGAAGGGATCGGACAGGGCTTTGTCGATACGCATCTTCGCGCTGTCGATCTGCTTCTGCTTCTCAAAAGAGTAAGCAGCCACAACATCGGGGTTTTGCGCACGGACCTTCGCTACCGAAAGAATCAGTGCCAGAACCAGCATGAGATATCTGAGCTGTTTATTCATTTTCTTTGACTGCGAGTGCTTCCAGAGCTGTGCTGACTTTCAGATAATGTTTCTCAGCATTGGGTTTACTCAGTTGAAACTTGATTTTACTGTCAACCTGCACAAAATTAATCGCAGACCCTTTTTTGGTCATTCCGTCTTTTTCGGTCACAAGAAGAGTTCCCCTTCCGGTGAGCTTGTTACTTATTTCAGAAAACTGGCCCAGATTTTCTTTCGAGATAAAAAGAATATGATACTTGGCGGCTGCTTCCACGGTGGACACCGATTTTATCTCAAACTTCTGACTGCCTGCAGTCTTGGTGGCAGCCATTTTATTCAGTTCGTTCAGCAAAGGGACATAAGAACCATATACACCGATAACGAAATTACCGGCTTTGTATTCATCTGGCCACTCAATGTATTTGGTGAAATTGTATAAAAAGATGGCTTTGCAATGGGCATTCATTTGTACCACGTCTTCTTTCTGCTGGTATGCAGCCGAAATCATAAACAAACCCAAGCAGATTACAAGAAGTCTTTTCATCGTGATAAACCGACGTACACTTTATCCTTTGCAATAGTCGGCAAGAAGGTTTCCGGGGTGTCTCGGATTCTGAACTTTCAAAAATAGCTATTTTAAAGGAAACAAAAAAATAAGGTTCTTATGAACACCAAACTATTGACAATTAAGTGCTTAATGGCCTAAACAGGCCTTCCTAACCACCTAATTTTGATGCATCATGAAAGTCTCTACCAAACCGGTCCTTTTTTTACTTTTCATCTGTTTTCTGGTATTTTTTTCGGCCTGCAGCAGTCACCGGAAAATAAGCAATGCATCCGCTGTTGCATCCGGTTCCGGATTGCAAAAGAAGTATGCGGCCATTTTGGGCGTGGATGAAACGGAACTCAGTAATACCAAACTCTATGCGTTTATCGACAAATGGACCGGGGTTCCTTATCGTTACGGAGGGAAAAATCAAAGCGGTGTTGATTGTTCGGGCTTTGCGGAAATTCTTTACAAACAGGTATATGAAAAGGAACTGACGGGGAGTTCAGGTGATCTTTTTTTGAAATGTCGCAGTGTTTCCAAAGAAAAGCTGAAAGAAGGCGACCTGATTTTCTTCAAGATCGAGTCCGATAAAATATCGCACGTGGGCGTTTACCTGACGAATCATAAATTCGTACATGCCACCGTTCACAAAGGGGTTATGATCAACGACCTGAACGAGACTTATTACCTGAAATATTATTACAAGGGAGGACGGCCTGAAGAGGACGCCTTTACATCCCCCCGGTAATCAGCTGCACAAATCCTTTTTCCTGCTTATTGACACCCGCCTCGGTCTGGATTTTCAGCACATAATAATACGTTCCGTCGTTCAGGCGCTGGCCGCCTGAGCTTTTTCCATCCCAGCTTCCTGAGGGTGTGTCGAACTCGTAAATCTTCTTGCCCCAGCGGTCATAAATCACACAATCCAGTGTTTTCAATCCGGTGTTTGTGATCATGAACAAATCATTTAACCCGTCGTTGTTGGGACTGAATACATTCGGAACAGTATAGCTGGCTTCCACTCTTTGCGAAAGATGAACACAATGAGTAACCGAATCGCGGCAGCCTGGTCCG
>DASYGQ010000399.1:0-3386 GCA_035999585.1 Bacteroidia bacterium
TCAAATCCATTTTTCCCGTCAAAAATCACCTTTGCGAAAGGCTCATCTTTGTACTTGGCCACTTTTACTGTTTTGCTGGTTGGCTCAAAGAAAGGAATCTCTATCTGGTAATCTGGAAAAAGGCTCATCTTATCAGCCGGCACATGCAGATCAAGCAGCATAAACATATCAATACAACCCTGAGCCGAAAAGCTGAGCCTGTACTGATGGCCCATGTCAAAATCAAATTTGAATTTCCCGTTACGGCCTGTGATGACTGTTTTGTATTCACGCCCATCCATTGTCACATGAACAGTTGCACCCGGGAAAGGATGATTGTCTTTCGTGGCCGTTCCGAAGAATCGCATATCACCCTGGGCATTGGAAAGAAAAGGAGTCAGGAAAAGAAAAATAAGCAGGAGCTTCCGCGCCAGAGGCCGGGAAGCAAACAAAGAGGCAGCTCTTTCAGGTGTAAAGGCCATATGCTCCCAATCCAAAACTGATTTGATGAAATTTTACGAAAGATATAGATTATACCTGATAAATCAAGGTCGCTGCCAATGGAAAATCGCGCTGAAAATCTTTGTACTTTAGCTGTAAATATTTTCAACATGCAATTCGACCTGAAAGAAATAATCACAGTGACCATGATTCTGTTTGCTGTGATTGACGTGATCGGCTCTTTGCCTGTTTTGCTCGACCTGAAGCAAAAGGTGGGGGTCATCGATTCCGGTAAAGTAACACTGGTTTCAGGGGGCATCATGATTGCGTTTATGTTCCTCGGCGAGCCTCTCCTCCACCTCATCGGCATCGACGTCAGGTCTTTCGCCATTGCAGGTTCCCTCATTATTTTCTTTCTCGCTCTGGAAATGATTCTGGGTATTAAATTCTACAAAGACGACAATGCCGCCACCGCTTCCATTGTTCCCATTGCCTTTCCTCTGATCGCAGGAACCGGCACTCTCACCACCCTGCTGTCGATGCGTGCCGCTTATAAAATGGAAAGCATCGTGATTGCCATTCTCATCAACCTGGTGTTCGTTTACATTGTTTTGAAAAACATTTACCGGATCGAGAAAATTCTGGGGCCAGGCGGGATTAATATCCTGCGTAAAGTATTCGGAATTATTTTGCTGGCCATTGCAGTGAAACTGTTTACCACCAATGCCGGCATCACATTAGCCAAATAACCTGTTATGATCTCAATTTTCACGGATGGTGCGGCAAGGGGAAATCCAGGGCCAGGGGGATACGGAGTGGTTCTTCTTTCCGGTCCGCACCGGAAAGAATTATCTGAAGGGTTTCGACTCACCACAAATAATCGCATGGAACTGCTCAGTGTGATTGTGGCACTGGAAACGCTTAAGAATCCGGGGAGCCGTGTAACTGTTTATTCCGACAGCAAATATGTGGTTGACTCTGTCGACAAAGGCTGGGTCTTTAACTGGGAGAAGAAATATTTTGCGGGTAAAAAAAATGCCGACCTGTGGCAGCGTTTTCTTCGCATATACCCTAAACATTCAGTCAAATTCAGCTGGGTAAAAGGGCATGCAAGCAATGTTGAAAACAATCGCTGCGATGAATTGGCGGTAGCTGCCTCGTTCAACGAAAAGCTGAGGATCGACAGCGGTTATGAGAATGAACTTGAAAAACAAAAAAGGGAACAGTCCTGAGTTGTCAGCTTGCCCCTGACTTTCCCAATCTCTTTTCGCCGAATATACTAACCTATGATTTTCAGACTGAGCCGGGAACTGATTTTTCCAGACCCTTCGCTGTCGGAACCCGATGGTTTGCTTGCCGTTGGCGGCGATCTCGAGCCTGAACGGGTGTTGCTTGCTTACCGGAGCGGTATCTTTCCCTGGCCGGTAAAAGGCCAGCCATTGCTTTGGTTCTCTCCTCCCGAACGTTTCGTTTTATTTCCGGAAAAATTAAAAGTATCCACTTCCATGCGTAAGGTGTTCCGCGATCATGATTTCGAGCTCAGCACCGACAAAGCATTTGAAGAAGTGATTACGGCCTGTGCATCGGTCAAGCGCCCCAATCAACGCGGCACATGGATTACCTCAGGAATCAAAAGCGCTTACATCAGGTTACACCGGCTCGGTTATGCACATTCATCCGAAGCCTGGAAAGAGGACAAATTGGTGGGCGGCCTGTATGGCATTGTTCAGGGATCCGTCTTCTGCGGCGAAAGCATGTTCAGCAAGGAGAGCAATGCATCCAAAGCAGCCTTTATCCATTATGTACAAAACAGCTCATTCAGGATGATCGACTGCCAGGTTCACACAGCCCACCTTGAAAGCCTTGGCGCAGAGCTTATTTCACGCGAACGTTACCTGGACTTATTAAAGGATCTGTCATCTGCTTCAGCAGAATAAAAAAGGCCGACCCGAATGGTCAGCCTTTTCAAAGTTGTCACGTTCTGATTACTCCCCTTCATCGGTCTTCTTCACATTGGCAATGCCATCGTTGATCTTCCTTGTTATTTCCTTGTAAGAAGCAAGCTGCTCTTCCATCGGTTTTATTTCGGCCGACTGAGGTGTTGCGGCTTTCAGATCGTTCACCTTCTTTTGTGTCTTGTCCTGCAGGTCCTGGAAATGGTTCAGCAGATCATTCATCGAACTGAGACCATAGAACTTTACATATTTGTTTCCGGAGGACTTAATCGTCTCTTCCAGCAGAGGCAATCCTTTCAGAACAGTTTCGTCTTTGCAGCGATTCTTCAGGAATGAACCATAATTAAGAAGGAAGCCGATCTGCTCCCAGCTTTTGAACTTAGGGGCTGTCGATTTAAAAAATTCCAGCTGTTCATCGGAACCATAGTTTGAATAAATACTGCAAACAGCTCCCAGTATGTGCGGACTTGTTTCATCCCTGAACGCTTTGGCTTCATTCAGGCCTTCTGCGGGGTTTTGTTTGGCAATGGCATTCAGTGACTCACTGATAACAGTATAAGACTGGTCTTTCAAGCCGGCTTTGTATACAGGCATCAGGCTTTCATCCTTGCTGAAGTTCTTAGACAGTGTTTCTATGGCCATGGCACGCACGGTTGCCTTCGGGTCTTTCCCTGCAATTTCAACCAACCTTTGTTTATCGGGTGAGCTGGCATCCAGCTTGCCTTCCAGCGTCTTGATGGAAAACTCACGAATCTTCCAGTATTTATCGCCAAGTCCTTTTTCAACGGTTTCTTTTGCCACAGGCAGATTCATGCTTTTACTGAGTGCCTGAAGAGCTTCGAGACGATCCATGTATAAAGGTGCGTTGTTATACATAAACACCCATTCATCAACAGTATGATTATCTTTTTTCGTGCAGAGCAGCATTTTCTCGGCATCCACATTCACAAGTTCAGGCTTTGCATCGGCATCAAAGCTGAACTCCTCAACAGCCTTCTGAGGGTTGATGTG
>DASYGQ010000404.1:0-6684 GCA_035999585.1 Bacteroidia bacterium
TTTCCTGCCCTTGTGTGTGCCGCTGATGATGCGTATATGCATTTACTGGAAGAGTTGCTGTGAGAATAGGTTGCTGTAAAAATGTTTCGGAATGTTACTCATCGGATGGCAATATGCAAAAGCATCCGGTCTTTCGCCGAAACGAATGTTCCTGACGTATTTGTAAAGGATCGCATAGATAGCGGAATTCTTTTCCACTTCACCGCTGAGGATCAGATCGATGTTCTCGGGGTTCAGCTTGAGCTGTTCACACACAAAAAGCAGGTAATAAATAAAATCTTCCGTGGTCTGATGCCTGAATGTATTGTAAAATTTCAGGTGCCGGCCTTCGAAAAAGAGGATCTCAAAATGAGTGAGCGATACATGCAAGACCAGTTTTGGTTTTGTTTCGTTGCGGAAACGCATGGAAAGGCTTTCCAGCAAAGCGGAGGAATGGTGATGGAATCCGGCACCCGGATAAAAGCCTTCGATGAGCTGCTTCAGTTTTTCGGGGAGCAGATAAATATTCCGGGAATCGATGTTTTTGAGGACGTCGGATAAAACCAGCTCTCCTTTTTCAGGTACGTGATTGAAAGAGATATACGATTCGGCGTTACCGGGCTCAAACAATGCTTCGGGAACAAGTGTGGAGCGGTGACTGTCATACGCAAAACATACTTTCCCGTATTTGCCCTGAAGCAAAGTGTTGGATTCGATGATCTGCCTGAGTGTCTGGGTCAGGGTATCGGTGTTAAACACATTCTGGAGATTATACGACTCCAGGGCCACGAACTTGTGCTGGGGTTCCTGAAACACTCCCAAGGAAAGGCTTCCTGAACCGGCCAGCAGGTGCAGCACCAGGTCAGGGGCTTTTTTCAGATCAGCCGTTTCATCGATCAGGGATAACGAGGGAGAAAGTTTACGGGCCACAGCGTTCATGGGCTCAAAGATAGGATTAAAAACGCTCCCGGGAGACCGGTTTGCCTGATCTGCCGTTCATCTTTGTATGACCAGTTTTTCATGCATGGAGCGCCCTTCTGTATTGTAAACGCTCAGGAAATAGATTCCCTGATCCCAGGCAGCGGAGGGAACGGTATCGTCTGCCCCCTGCATTTGTCCGGTATAGACCAGCCGGCCGCGGGCATCGCTCACGATGACAGTGAAAACGGCATCACCGGCAGGGAAATCAGTGAGGCGTATATGGAAAACTTCGGAAGTCGGATTCGGATAGACCCTCAGTGCATGTTCAGCAATGGTTTTTTCAGGAATCCCAACCAGGAATCCCTTCAACCCCAACGCATATTCTCCCTTGCGGAGGTTATTGATCGTGATGGTGCCAAACCTGTCGGACGGGTTGCCGATATTTTTTGTGATGTTGGGCTCCAGGTGCCAGTCGTCCTTACGGCTGCTTCTGTAAAGCAGCACGATGCTGTCTTCCAGATTAGCGGAACTAAGCAGGAAATTATCGATGAATCCTCCTCCGCCTGATGTAATGTTGGATCTTCCGTCGTAGTCGATCGCGGCCTGAGCGCTGAATGTTGCCGGGAAAATACCATCGACTCTCCAGTAATGGGAGGGGTTTAGCACGAGTTTTTGCCCGCTTGTCTTAAACGGATCGGGGCCGGCATAATTATGTTCGATGCGTATCCAGGCGGAGTCGGAAGCGATGGAAGCATTGGTGGGGGTGACAACCATACGCCCCTTTTGGGTAGCGCTGAATGTGCTGGCGGTGCTTTTCAGAACCTTCGTGTCGGAGGTGATGGCATCGCTGATGGCGGCATTCAAATTGAGACCTGCATATATCGGATTGATTGGCAAGGTGAAACTGAAACTTGATATTTCTCCTGAAACAATAATCGGTTCGCTGAGCGTGGCCCAGTGTATATCCTTGAAAGTAAGCTCCAGCGGAACCTGGTTGTAAAAATGCGGGGCGCCGCAAAGTTTCTGGTGGACATAAACCTTCACGTTAAATGATGCACCGGAGGGCGCAACGCTGAATGAATCAATGGAGAAATGGGGCCAGCCTTCGCTGAATACCCAGTCGTTGAAGAAGTCGGTCAGGTTGGTTAGACCGGTAGCTGCAATGAGGTTATCCCTGAGGTCGGTGCTGCTTACCGCTTTGTACTGGCTTTGCATCAGGTGGTATTTCAGGCCTGCAAAAAACAGGGAGTCACCCATATATGTGCGAAGGGTATAGGCCACGTCGGCCCCTTTCAGATAGACATGATCGCCATAGGTATACTGGTGAGGGATGCCGGATACCGGAAGGAAGCCACCTTCTTTCCAGTTCGCATAGTGCAATACATTTTCATGGTTGGCAACAACGGAATTTAAATAAGCGGAATAACCATACACGTTTTCCGTGAAAATACTCTGCGAATAAGTGGCCCAGCCTTCATTGAGCCACATATCTTCTTCGCTGCTGCAGGTGGCCAGGTCGCCAAACCAGTGGTGGGAAAGTTCATGTGCCATGAGTGATGCTTCGTAGGTAAGCGAGCCGTTTGCTGCCAGAACCGGGAAAGCAATATTCGTGGCATGCTCCATGGCTCCCGAAGTGAATGGCACCATGGAATAGCCGATCTTCTCCCACCGGTAAGGACCATACCGGTTTTCAAAGCCGCTGAATGCATTGGGCAGATGTATGAACGAGCTTTTCAGGTTTACCGTGTCATAGGCAGGTGAAGCAAGCACAACAGGCTTGGGTCCGGTGAGGGATGGGAAGCTCATGTTTAACTGAGAATAGGGGCCAACCGCCACACAAGCGAGATAGGAGGGAATAGTTTCTTTCAGCTCCCAGCTTCGGGTCCTTAAGCCCGAACCGTCAGTACTGTCATGCACCAGCAGGCCGTTGCAATAGGAGATGTTCCCATTGCCGGTGCTGATGTTGAATGTATACGTTGCACGCTCGATGAAATTATCGAAGCAGGGATGCCATACCCTTCCGTAATTGTGCGGGTTGGCAGCAAAGCCCACCCCGAGATTATAGGCATACCCGTTTTGAAAATAAAAACCTCCCCAGCCCGAGGCATCACCTTGTGGGCGGCCGTGGTAATAAACGGTGAGTGTACCGGTATCCGCAACCGTGAAAGGGTGGGGCAATTGTGCGATGAGCAGGGTGTCGTTATAAGTATAGCTCAGGCCGGATCCGGTCATCTGAATGGAATCAATGTGAAGCTTCAGCAAATCCAGGCTCAGTGTCCGGATCGGATTGATTTTCGGATGAAAGGTAATCTGTGTATTGCCGCGTATGGTATCGGTGGTGAAATCGGTGATGTTGAGATTGATCGTATAGTGGAGGATGTCGGTGGTGTCGCTGCGCAGGGGAGAAGCGGGCAGCAAAGATGCTTTGCCTGATGATGCTGTGTTTAATTGCTGCTTTCGGAACTGGCAGCCCGGAAGAGTGTCCTGCGCAAAGGCATATCGGATGACGGTAAGCAAACAAACGAGAAGTATGATTCTTTTCATGTCAGGCTGTTTTGTCTGCTCAGGTCAGGGCCTATAGCTTCAGCCTCTGCTTCACGGCTTCAAAAAGCACAATGCCGGCGGCAACCGATACGTTCAATGATTCAATTTTACCGGCCATCGGAATTTTTACGCGGCGGTCGCTCTTCTTGATGTATTCGTAGGAGATACCATCTTCTTCGGAACCCATGATGAAGGCGGTAGGGCCGGTTAAGTCGAGGCTGGGGAAATAGTCATCCGCCTTTTCCGTGACGGACACGATTTGGAGTCCACTTTCTTTGAGGTAATCGAGCGTGACCTTGAGGTTTGCTTCGCGGCAAACGGGAATGCTGTGCAGCGCACCGGCAGAAGCTTTGATGGCATCGCCGTTTACCTGTGCAGCACCTTGTGCCGGAATAACAACTGCCTGAACGCCGGCGCACTCAGCAGTACGGCAGATCGCACCAAAGTTGCGCACGTCTGTGATGCGGTCAAGCACCAGGATCAGGGGTGTTTTGCCTTCTTCAAAAATACCCGGCAATACATCTTCAATGCGGTGATATAAGATATGGGAAATGAAAGCCACAATACCCTGGTGGCTTCTGTTGTTGGTGAGCCGGTTCAGCTTTTCCGCCGGAACAAACTGGTAAGGGATTTTGTTTTCTTCCAGTACCTTCCGGAGCTCTCCGAAGAGCTCGCTCTGCAATCCTTTTTGCACAAACACCCGGTCAAATTCTTTGCCTGAGCTTACGGCTTCTTTCACAGCACGGAGGCCGTAGAGTATGGTATTTTCGTATTCCTTCATCATGATGTGCGTGCAAAACCCTTATTCCGAGTACATTCTTCCCTGTCGCCATGCCTCAACAGCCCGGTACCAGGCTGCTTTGTGAGCCGGATCCCTGCGAAGCTGGAAATCATTCGTCGTAAAACGGTTGGTTTCGTGCACGAAGATAAAAGTAATTGGCGAAGGATTGTTTTTCATGCCATATACCCAGCTTTCGGAGCTTCCGGTCTTATACACGGTGGAAGGCGGACCGAAGATGAGGTATACCATGCCCCTGTCGGTTCTCCAGCCTTCGGTATAACTGGTAAAATAGCGATTGGCATCCTGCACCCGGTTGTAATATTTGCTGATGAGTTCCTTGGCACGGTCTTCACTGCCGGCCAGGTCAAGCCAGAATTTATCAACGGCTGCTTTCTTATCCTTGCTTTCATGCAGTTTCGTGAATTCATCTTTGCTGGTCACATACCTCAATGCATTCACGAGTACTTCTGTATTTGTGACATCCGGAAAACCGTCGTAAAAACGCAGCAAGGTAATGCCTTCGGTTTTGGAGGTATCATTCTGGATCAGATAGAGACCATGCTTCGGAAAGCTGACGCCGGTTCCACCCGGCACACCGATGTGGTAAATGCTGTCGGGGGTATGGTTGAAAGCCGGGGCGACATATTTCATGGAAAAAGGAGGAGCGGGCATATGAAAGCGCCAGTTGTAATATTTAACGGTATATCCTGTAATCTTGTCGTTATTGGTCAGGATCTGAACACGGTCGTTCTTACCGATTTCGTTTCCAAAGTATTCACGCCCTTCATCCGAAAGGAGCATGAAATTCTGAGGATTGCTCCGGTTGCTTTTGTCGACAAACAGGTAAGTCCTAAAATTCACTTTTCGGTTCAGATCGGCAACAATCACTTCCAGGTTATAAGTATTGGGATAGGTGGCTTTGAATTTGATGGTGCCATGAATGAATTTATCGTTTTTCCCATCCGACACATCGCTGATTTTGGTGGAAGCGCTGTCGAGCAAGTCCGTTGATTCAAATTTGGAGTGAAGCAGAATCTGAACAAACACCTGTGACCGCTGCGTGCTGTCAGAGCCATGCTTCATATACAGCAGTTCTCCTGCATCGAGCAGGAAATCCACCTGGCTTTGTGTTTCGCTGAGGTGATAAATGTTGAACTGAGGGTGCAGACGGCCAATGTTTTTATTGTAGAGGTAAGCATGATTGATGCTTGTTGCCTTCTCCGGGCCTTCGCATGAAATCAGCAGAAAAGTGAAAAAGGCGGCTGTATAAAACAGTATGGGCTTCATGTTGTTTATTTAGAATCTGAATTGTCGTTTTCGTTTGCCCGTTCGACGATATTGGGAGGCAATAGTTTAGTAACCTTGGCGCCTAATTCCCGCATTTTTTCAGCTCTTCCGACCAGGTTACCACTTCCTTCCGAAAGTTTTTTCATCGCATCTACATACGATTTTTGGGCATCCCCCATTTTATTACCCACCTTGAGCAAATCATCCACGAACCCGGTAAACTTATCATAAAGCTTGCCACCTTCTGCTGCGATCTCCAGGGCGTTGAGCGTTTGCTTCTCCTGCTTCCAGATACTGGCCACTGTCCGAAGTGTCGCAAGAAGGGTGGAAGGGCTCACAATCACCACTTTGCGGTCCCAGGCGTAGTTGAAAAGATCGGCATCGGCCTGAATGGCTACCGAGAAAGATGATTCGATGGGGACAAAGAGCAGCACAAAATCGGGGGTGTTGAATTCGGCGGAACTGGAATATTCCTTTTCGCTGAGTCCTTTGATATGGGCTTTCATGGAATCCACATGGGCTTTCAGGTGACGGGGACGCAGTTCATCGTCCGTACTGTTGACAAGGGCTTCATAGGCCAGCAGTGAGACTTTCGAGTCGATGACAATCTGTTTATTGTCGGGCAGCATCACCACCACATCGGGTTTGATGATGGAGCCGTCGACGTTGCTTGTCACCACCTGAGTCTTGTATTCCCTTCCTTTTTCAAGGCCGGAACGTTCCAGTATCTTTTCCAGGATGACTTCGCCCCAATTGCCCTGCATTTTATTGTCGCCCTTGAGCGCCGATGCGAGGTTATTGGCTTCGAGGCTGATCTTGGTGTTAAGCTCCACCAGATTCTTGATTTCGGCCTTGAGGGTAATCCGTTCGGCCGATTCGGCCTGGTAGGTCTTGTCGACCTTCGCTTCAAAGTCCTTTATCTTTTCACGCAGCGGGTTCAGGATGATATCGAGGTTTGACTTGTTCTGGTCGGTGAATTTCTGGCTCTTTTCTTCCAGTATCTTGCTTGCAATGTTCTCGAATTCGGTGCTGTATTTCTTGTGCACGAGATCCAGCTCTTTACGCAGGGTGTCAAGGGTTTCTTTCTGGGAGGTCAGGGCCTGCTCTTCCCGGGCGAGTTTCATGTTGGAGGACTGCAGGCTCTCACTGAGGCGCCGGATTTCTGTTTCCAG
>DASYGQ010000047.1:0-3527 GCA_035999585.1 Bacteroidia bacterium
AGACTTGCTTTTTCAGGGCACTCTTGACGAGTTGAAGAAAAAACAAAATCAAAATTCATCTCTCCTGCTTGATACCAGCAATAATCAGCAAGCCGCTGTTTTTCTGAAAGAAGCGGGCATCGTCTTTTCCTATGAAAACGAAAAACTTCGCCTTTCCCTTTTATCCAAAGAAAAAATTGCTAAAATGTGCCAGCTATTGATTGAAAACGGATTGGATCTATACGAAGTCAGTATCCTAAGCAATGATTTGGAAAGCATTTTCATGGACATTACCACTACAAAAAACATTTGATATGAAAACCTTCTTTTACAGTTTCCAAAGTGAATGGCTCAAACGCAAGCGCAGTGCTTCCAGCTGGCTTGTTATAGCCGGAGGTTTCTTTATTCCTTCCCTGATACTCACGGAACGCCTGTTTCATGTATATCCGACCTACCTTGCCAACACCTCCGGGCATTTCTGGGAAACACTCTATGGCCGTAATTGGTTTCTGATGGGTGTCTTGCTGCTCCCTTTGGGAGCCATTCTGGCAACAAGCCTGATCACTCAGATGGAATACAAAAACAATACCTGGAAACAGGTGCTTACCCTGCCCCAGCCGCTCAGTACAGTCTTCTTTTCCAAGCTTTCGGTCATCCTTACCCTCATGATCCAGTTTTTTATTCTTTTCAATATCGGCATTTACCTCTGTGGTGTGCTTCCTGCTCTTTTTTACAAAGGCATTCCTTATCCTGCGGAGTATTTCCCGGGTCTTCGTTTTTTAAGAGGCAATGTCAAATTTTTTATCGACTGCCTTCCCATCGTCGCCCTTCAATACCTCCTGGGACTTAGGTTCAGAAACTTTCTTGTTTCCCTGGGCATTGGACTGGGATTATACATTCTTTCATTAATCGCGCTCTCTTTTAAATACGGCTTCCTCGTGCCGTATACCTATTGCGCCTTTAATTTTAACTCACAGGACAGACATGTGCCCGACTGGGTGAATACACATTATTGGGCAATCGGATATTTCACACTATTCACACTCATTGCATATATACTTTATATGACAAAAAAGGAAAAAGGTTAAAAACTCAGAGGGAAAAGGGCAGAGTGAGAGTGAGTGTGAGTGTGGCTTCGGCGGAAGAAAGAGAAAGAGAAAGGGAAAGAGAAAGAGGTTAAGGGGTAGTCATTCTATCAGGGGTGTGCATTCTGGTTACCGGGCTGGACCCCGATGGATTCTGCCTGCATATCACCGGGGGCGGGACGTTTTGAGGGGCTCAGATGTTCAACCAGGTCCATCACAAAATCGAGCTGTTCTTCGCGGCTCAGGTCGGAATTATCAAGCACAATGGCATCCGCAGCCTGGCGTAAGGGATTTTCTTCCCGGTGAGAATCTTCGTAATCGCGGGAAAGCAGGTTTTTTTTCACTTCGTCGAACGATACATGGCTGCCTTTGGCTATCAACTCTTCCACCCGGCGGCGTGTTCGTATCTCCGTATCTGCAGTCATGAATATTTTCAGCTCGGCATCCGGAAACACATTCGTACCAATGTCCCTTCCATCCATCACCACGCCTTTGTTTTTGCCCATGGCACGCTGAATACTTACCATCATTTCCCGTACTTCACGGATGACGCTGATGTGGCTTACGTTTCTGGAAACAGCCATCTGGCGGATTTCCTTTTCCACGTTTTCACCGTTCAGGTAAGTATCGGATGCCTTGGTTGCTGAATTGTACTGGAAAGACAAATGAACCTGATCAAGAATCTTAAGCACTTCTTCACGCATGTACAAACCATCCTTGATAATCCCCTTTTCAAGGCAGTATAAAGTGATGGCACGGTACATGGCACCCGAGTCTACATAACTGTATCCAAGACGGGCGGCCAGGGCCTTTGCGAGTGTACTCTTGCCACAGGATGAATATCCATCGATGGCTATCGTGATCTTTGTCATGCGGTTTAACAAAGATAGAAGAATGAATAAAACGGAGAAAGGAAAAAAGAAATGAATATGAACCGTTTATGAACGGTACTTATTTCCCGCTGGAATAAAAGTCCGACAGATTGGTGGTGATTGAGAAGGTATTGGATCCGCCGGCAATGTGGTAAGCGGCATGCCCATAACTGAAGTGGAATTTATAAATGCGGAAGCCAAAACCGAAGGACATGCCGATCAGGCCGCGGCGTGACTGAACCATCAGCTCTTCCCGGCGCTCGTAGTTATAACCCAGCCGGATGTTGAAATTTTTGGACAGGAGCACTTCGCCGCCGAATAAAAGATGCCGCATCAGCTTATCGCTCCAGATCCGGAAAGGATGCTGAATAATCGGTTGCCCTGTCAGAGGATCGGTCGTAAGAGGCGGATTGGCCGGATCGATATAGGTAAGATCCCAGGTTTCCAGATGCGTTCCTGTCACAGTCAGGCGAAACGGAGCATGCTTGGGCTTGAAGGATATGCCTGCCAGGATTTCAAAAGGGAGAGGCTCTGCATTTCCACTGACATAATCGGTAAACTGCCTGCCCATATTCCTTACCAGGATGGAAGCCGAAAGGTTATGACGGATGTTCAGAAAATTAATCCCGATATCGGCAGCAGCACCTGTTGAATTGAAGTTGTAGTACTGGGAAGAGATGAACTTAACATTGGCACCTACGCTGAACTGCTTCGATGAATCCGGTTTACCCAGCGGTTTTCCATAACCCACGTTAAAAGAATAATCAGCAGCCGAAAAACTTCCGGTTTCCACTCCCGTTACATCTGTTTCTTTGAAACGACCGTAATTGATGTATTGAAGATTCGCATCGAATGTACCTATGTCTTTGAAATGCTTTGCATAGGAAACAAAGCCGTAATTAATATTGACGTCGGGAAGGTATTTGGTATAATTCAGTGCAAGCTGGTTGTCGAGCGTGGAATCGAGTAAGGCCGGATTGATGACAGCCAGATTCAGGTCATGATCCTGTATGCTGATTACGGTGCCTCCCAATGAGCTGGCCCGGGCAGAGTTGGAAAGATTCAGAAATTCGTAAATGCTTGTACCCCCTATCTGCGCAAAAGCAGGCAAGGTATTCAGTAGCAGACAAAATCCTAGTAATCTCCTCATCAATAATGGTTTCCCTTCACAAAGTAAACAAAAATATGTTTAAATAACGGGCAATGCCCTGAATTATTGTCCACCCCTGCATGCCGGTTCGAATACTGTGAAAAAAACAGCGGCAATTTACCCGGATCAGGGATATTGCCGCTGTAATAATTCGAAATCATTGCAATGAAAAACTTCTTTATTGACCGCTGATGCTCATGATTTGTTATGATAAAAAATGATTTTATTAATCATGACAATCCGCGGTCTATCACCCAATCTGTTTATTCGCCTGAATGAAGAAATGCGCCATCCTCCTTTAAATTATCAAGCCGTTTTCTCCAGGCTTTTTTCGATTTTCAGATTGATCGGATTTTCAACTTTCTCCTTCATGAGTGCAATGCGAAGCACGTCACTCATCTTTTCTACATAATGAAACTTCAGGTCTTTGATATAATCCTT
>DASYGQ010000071.1:0-7434 GCA_035999585.1 Bacteroidia bacterium
CGAAACGTTCGTCGCCATCAGCCGAAATCAGTGTTTTACTCTCCTGCCAGACAGCCCTTTCAACAACGCTTGAAATAAAATACATTGTCAGTGGAGCCGGATGGGCGCCCAGCTATGAACTTATTGCTGAAGATGTAAATAAACCCATTGAACTGAAATACCGCGCCAAAGTGTTTAACAATACGGATGTGGACTGGACGGATGTGAAGCTGAAAATATCCTCAGCCGACCCCACCCGCAGCGCGTCAAAACCCCAACTGGATCCCTGGTACGTAAACTACAACACAGGCTTCGCTTACAGTCAGAAAAATTCACAGCAATACCTCAACAACAATTCCGACGACAAAGCCAGCGCCCCTGCTGCCATGTCGCTGAATTCTGTAACCATCGATGCTGATGAAGGTTATAAGAAGTCCGGCAAATTTGTACAGAAGCCTGTTGTGACATACGAACCGATACAGGTTTCCGAACTGAGCGCCGAGTTTGACATTAAAAATCCATACTCCATTCCTTCCGACTCGAAGCCTTATATTGTAGAAGTGACTTCCTATAACCTGCCTGCTACCTATAAATATTACAGTGTTCCGAAAGCCGACCGCGATGCCTATATGCTTGCACGGATCACGGGCTGGGAAGACCTGGACCTGGTGGAAGGCCCTGCCAATGTTTATTTCGGCGGCACTTTTGTGGGTCAGTCGTATATCTACACCCGCAGTGTGGATGATACGCTGGATCTCTCTCTCGGTCGTGACAATAAAATACTGGTCACCCGGAATAAGTTGAAAGATTTCAGTAATGACAAGGTCATTGGTAACAATCGCAAAGTGACCTATGCCTATGAAATGGTGGTTAAGAACAACCGCAAAACACCTATCGTTCTGAACCTGGAAGACCAGCTGCCTGTTTCACAAAACAACGACATCATTGTGGATGCCATTGAAATTTCAAAAGCACAAGTGGATGTCCTCAGCGGAAAACTTTCCTGGGCTCTTTCGATTCAGCCTGGCGAGCAGCAAAAGATCCTACTCACCTATTCCATCAAATATCCGAGAAACAAATCCATTTCCACGAAAAGGTTCAAAACAGTTTCTGCCCCTTCGTTTTAACGAATTGCGTAGCTTTGAGGATGCAAGGAGCTGTTTATCTGGATCACAATGCCACAACACCGGTCGACCCCCGTGTGCTCGCATGCATGCTCCCCTATTTTTCAACGTATTTTGGAAATGCGGCCAGCCGCACACATCCTCCGGGATGGATTGCTGCAGAAGCAGTAGCCGGATCCCGCAAGCAGGTAGGCTCACTGGTCGGCGCTGAAGAGCAGGAAATCATTTTTACATCGGGCGCCACCGAGGCGCTGAATCTTGGAATCAAAGGTGTTTTTGAAAATTACAGCGCTAAGGGGAAACATATAATCACAGTTCAAACCGAACACAAAGCAGTATTGGATACCTGCCTTGCACTGGAAAAAAAAGGCGCGGAAATTACTTACCTGCCGGTTGACAGACTTGGTGTACTGGATCTTGAACTGCTTGAACAAAGCATACGGCCCGATACAATTCTGGTATGTGTCATGCATGCCAACAATGAAACCGGCGTGATCCACCCGATTGAGAAGATTGCTGAAATAGTAGCTGAAAAAGGAAGTTTGTTTCTCTGTGATGCCACACAGTCTGCCGGGAAAATGAACGTGGATGTTTCATCCAGCAAAATAGCATTGCTCGCTTTCAGTGCGCACAAAATGTATGGCCCTAAAGGATCAGGAGCGCTTTATGTCTCCCGACGTAACCCTCGAGTAGTGCTTCAGGCTCAAATAGAAGGCGGGGGACATGAAAGAGGTATGCGCTCCGGCACCCTGAATGTTCCAGGCATCGTTGGTTTTGGCGAAGCCTGCGCACTGGCAAAAGCCGAAATGTGGGACCGCTCCGAACTTTTGTCGAAATTACGAACCAAGCTTGAACAGTTCCTGCTGGACATCGGTGGCGTGCATATCAATGGCAGCACGCGCGACCGGTTACCCAACACCACCAATATGATGTTCGAAGGTATTCGTGCCGATGAACTTATTGTATTAATGAAAGACATCTCCATCTCAACCGGCTCAGCCTGTTCATCAGCAAACCCTGAACCATCACATGTACTTAAAGCCATGGGCCTGAATAAGGATCAGGCCATGGCATCGGTCCGCTTCAGCCTTGGCAAAGACAATACCGAAGAAGAAATCGATTATACCATCAAACACATCACACAAGCTGTAAACAAGCTCAGAAACGAAGTCTTATGAACAAAGAGATTATCTGGTACAACAAAGAACTGAAACCGGCCGATTTTGACTGGCTTCACCCCAACACGCTCGGAGAAGCGCTGGGAATCCGGTTTGCTGAAATCGGGCCCGATTATATCAAGGCCACAATGCCAGTGGACAAAAACACCAAGCAACCGTTTGGACTTTTACACGGAGGTGCCAGTGCTGCTCTTGCCGAAACAATGGGAAGCGTAGCTTCCTGGCTGATCGTGAACCCGGAATTTTTTATCGGAGTAGGAATTGAAATCAATGCCAATCACGTGCGCTCCGTGAAAGAAGGGAAAGTGACCGGCGTATGCACACCGCTACATGTGGGTGGGAAAACACATGTATGGGATGTCAAAATCTATGACGACAAAGAGCAATTGTGCTGCGTGAGCCGCGTCACGGTCGCCATTATTCCGAAAAACAGAGTGTGAATTGTAAAATTGACTGAGTGAACCGGTCAGTTCACCGCATCTTTTTTCTTCTGAATGCCATCCACCACCTTTTGCTGGGCTTCGATCTCCGTCTTCTTCTTGGCCTGATCGCTGGTATTCCTGGTTATATCCTCCTCTGCCCGTTTGATCTTGGCTTTATAGGTTTCGATATCCTTTTTCAAACCATCCTGCTCCTTTTCAAGATCATGCTGTGTGCTTTGTAATTTAGAGAGGGCCTTTTGCGAATCTTTCAATTCATCAGCAATAGCATCCCGGGACGTTTTAGTCGCAAACTCAAGAAGCTGTTTCTTGAAAAAGCTCGTCTGAGTAGCATGATCGCTTGGGTTCATGAAAGCACCACCGAGGTTTACTGCGATGACCAGCTTGTGCTCCTTTTCGTTTATTTTTTCAACCTTGTAATATACATCGCAGGTATTGTTACTCAGTTCTTTCACCACAACATTGTCGGCCAAATGGGCTCCGTCTTTCGTAGATACCTTCCCTCCATATCCTTTCATGACTGATTTCCAGCCACTGTTGATGTCATCTTCGGATGCTTCGTAGATCGTCACAACCAAAGCCGGATTTTTGCCACCTCCAAGATTGCTTTTTTCTTCTTCCACCTTTATTTTTTGTGCCGAGGCCTGAAAGGCTACAAATGCAATAAGGACGAGTAGGACTTGCTTCATGTATATGATTTTTGTGAGATTGAGAGTACAAGATAGGCAGTTTGAGAAACATTTCCTAATGCAAATAAAGCCACATCATTTTTTTGCGAGTTTCTCTTTCATTCGTTTCGGCAGGCCGGCAACAACAAGTTCATAGGAATCATCAATCCAGCCATAGATCAGCTTGTCTGTCACCGAACCGTCTGGTGTAATTGTATTCCAGTGTTTTTTATTCATATGATAGCCCGGAAGGACACAGTTGTATGATTCCCTCAATTCAATGGCTTTCTCCGGGTCGCATTTCACATTGAAGCTGAGCGGCCTGGCGGCAAGGCCCGTAAGCAGAAAGGCTTTCCCCATTACCTTGACAACAAGAGTATCGCTGTCGAACGGAAAAGTCTCCTCCACACCCTTCTTTTTCACACAATAGTTACGGAGGTCCTCAATGTTCATAGTCGTAAGGAATCATGTTTGATTCTTTTGCTTTCGAAAGAATAACCATCGTCTGCATCTGGCTGATTTCTTCAATAGTTGCTATTTTACGGGCCACCAGTTCCTCGAAGGCATTGATATCCCGCACCATTACATGCAGGATATAATCGGCATTTCCGGTTACTTTATAACAATCCGTGATCTCGGCTATTTCGGCAATCTGTTTCTTGAACTTATCCACGACACCTTCGGTATGTCTTGGAAGAGTAATCAGCATCAGGGCTTTGATGCCGATTCCGAGTTTGCTTTCATCAACCTTTGCATGGTAACTTTTGATGACTCCGCTCTTCTCCAGTTTTTTTACCCGCTCAAGGGTTGGGGCGGGTGACAAGCCAATTGTCTGTGAGAGCTCGAGATTGGTAATCCTGCCATTAAGCTGGAGGATCTTCAGGATTTTAAGGTCTGTTTTGTCTAGATTCATCTTGGGAAGATATGAACGGGTGAGATACTGAGATACAATTTGAAAAACTACTCAAAGCATGACCCGGTACAATACCGGTTTACTTGGACTGGCATCATTTTCGAAACTCGCAATCTGCAGATTCAGAATAAAAAGACCATCCATAACATGATTGGGAACATAGATAAGTTCGGTAATCGTACGGCCAAGCTGGGTATTGGCAGGGTATTGCCAAAATGCATGATGAGCAAGCAGCTTACCGCCATCTACTTCTTTGTCAACACTTGGCAAATCAATGAGAAGGTGACTGATCCCGCATTCATTTAAATACAAGGCCGCTTCCTCCAAAAGGTAAGGCGGGTTTGTTTTGGAATATTGGGCATTCATTTTCTCCGGAGGATTTGACAGAGTACGAATAACCAACGCTTCCGGGTGCTTGCCCTGCAGCATTGTTTCAATCTGTTTTTTGGAAATGACTCTGTCGCCATCGGCACGTTCATCAGGAAGCAGTGTGATCAGCTCCGCCGTAAAAAAGAATTTTTTCAGGCATTGATTGATGCTGTAATCCTCTTTGCTGATATGGCCTACACATTCCGTATGTGTGCCATTCCCATGCGGGTTAAATGAAATGTTTCTGAAATTGACAGAAGCGCCCTGCTTCACCTCACCCACCCATTCACCCGACCGAACAGGTTCTATTTTCACAGGGTCGACGTACCAGGCACTGACATTGCCGGCACCCGCACGCAGTGGAATAGAAATGTCGATTGGCTGATCGAAATCCACTTTATACGTTTTCCCTTTGTGATTGATATTGCAAAACATAAGGATTCTTTCTTTAAACAGAAAACAGGTCGGAGGCAATCCTGTCGGCAACCAGCATGCCTTCATCGCTGAGCAGCAGAAGGTTTCCTTTTCTGACCAGCTTACCCGAATTTAGATAAAATTCAGATTCATCCGAGCAATGTCCGTATATTTTCTCACCGAACATCCTCCGCACATAATCCAGGTCGCAGCCCCAAATTGTTCGCAGGCTGGTCATTACGTACTCATTGTATTTCTGCTGCTCGCTCAGTATTTCCTTTTCTCCATCTGACACCCCGACCGACATCGCCCGTATATATGCGTTGTTATTGGCAATGTTCCATTGACGCGAAAGTCCGTTAAAAGAATGGGCAGACGGACCCAGGCCCAGGTAATGCTCCCCTTTCCAGTAATTACTGTTGTGTTTTGAGAAAAAGTGCTCCTTCCCGAAGTTGGATATTTCATATTGAATAAATCCATTCCAGTTCATTTCTTCTTTCATGATTCTGAAATGAGCAGAGCTCCCTTCTTCATCAACTGCCGGCACAAGCCCTTCTCTCAATTGTTTTGCCCAGGCCGTTTTAGGTTCTACCGTCAGGCAATAACTGGATATGTGCTGCACTTCCAGAGCAA
The DNA here is from genome assembly GCA_035999585.1 of Bacteroidia bacterium. Classification (GTDB taxonomy): domain Bacteria; phylum Bacteroidota; class Bacteroidia; order Palsa-965; family Palsa-965; genus Palsa-965. The sequence goes on from DASYGQ010000071.1 coordinate 5,719, forward strand.
ATGCTTTTTGAAGATTACTTCGCCAGTCCTCATTACTCAAATCGGGAAGTCCGTATATAAGATCAATGCTGATATTGGAAAAGCCGGCATCTTGCGCTCTCTTTACGCAAGAAAGGGCCTGCGCCGAGTCATGCGCCCGGTTCATCCTTTTGAGATCTTCGTCGCGAAAACTTTGTATGCCGATACTTAGTCTATTCACAGGGCTTCCTGCAAGCGATTTCAGGCGTGTCAGATCCAGATCATCAGGGTTTACCTCCATTGTGATTTCAGCATCCTGCGCTAATACAAAATGCTGTTGCAATTCTTCAAAAAGTCTGTTCAACTCCTCACCCGAAAGCAGGGATGGGGTGCCACCTCCGAGGTAAACCGTCTGCACAACCTTTCCTCCCAGATAATCTTTCCGGAGCCTCATTTCTGAGACTAGCGCATCAAGTAACAAAGGCTTTGTTTGAAGAGATGTAGAAAAATAGAAGTCACAATAATGGCAGGCCTGCTTGCAGTAAGGGATATGAATATAAATTCCTGGCATGGCCTGATTAGTATGGATGATTCGGCTTATCGGCCTTTATTTATTGAGAACAATCCGGAAGGTTGTTCCTTTGTCAAGCTCGGATTCCTTCACAAATATTTTACCGTCATGATAGTTTTCAATGATCCGGCGAGTAAGGGAAAGGCCAAGGCCCCAGCCCCGCTGTTTGGTAGTAAAGCCAGGCTCAAACACCGTTTTGAACTTTGATTTTGGAATGCCTTTTCCCGTATCCTTAATGTCAATATAAACATACTGGTTCTGATCGGAAACGGTCACGTCAATGCTTCCTTTCCCGCTCATCGCATCCACTGCGTTACGGCAAAGGTTTTCAATGACCCACGAAAACAATGGGATATTGAGCGGTGCATAAATAGGCATGCCCTGTTCATTAATTATGCGGAAATTAACTTTATCGGATGTTCTTAATTTCACATAATTGACTGCTTCTTCAAGTACAGCGACTACATTTTCCTTTTCTAATTTGGGCACGGATCCTATTTTCGAAAACCGTTCCGTGATGGTTTCAAAGCGCTTGACATCCCGTTCTATTTCCTGAACCATTTCAATGTCAGTTCCTTTGAGTTTCATATACTCCAGCCATCCGATAAGGGAAGAAAGCGGCGTTCCCAGCTGATGGGCTGTTTCTTTTGCCATACCTACCCAAACCTGATTTTGTTCCGACTTTCTGGCCGTGCTGAACAGGGTATAAGCAATGAGTAAAAACATTCCAATGATTGCAAACTGAACAAAAGGATAGTAGCGGATCTGTTTAAGCAAAAAGGAATCTTCGTAAAAGATATAATTCTTTTCCCTGTTACCCAGCCCAACCTCTATAACATTGCTTTTCGCTTTCATGTCACTGATCGTTTGAGCGCGGTATACAGGTTCTTTCATCTTTATCGAATCAAGATTACCGAAAGCAATCACATTCTGCTGGGTGGAATCGGTATATATGACAGGAACAGATGCTGAGTTCAGAGCAACTTCATTGATGAATGACTTGATGAGGCCATTGATGACATTTTTAAGACTGCTGAATACCCTGGAATCTTTGTAATAGAGGAAATCTTTCTGCCCGGCAAAAATATCAATCACAATGGGCCGATACTGGCTCTTCATTGTATCCAACTGTTTGCGCAGCCAAACACTGTCTTTAGCAAGTACAGGATCCAGGTTCCGGTAGGAAT
>DASYGQ010000132.1:0-10541 GCA_035999585.1 Bacteroidia bacterium
TTACAGAAATATGCCCAGGCATTTGATATCAGCCTGGAAGAACTCATTCATTTTAAAGGCTGACATTGGAAAAAGAATTCAAGCATATACAAACAGCCCACTGCGAAAACGGTGCTGCCACAAGTCTTTTGAGATACCACGGAATGGAAGAAATTTCTGAGCCACTTGTTTTCGGACTGGGCTCGGGCCTTTTTTACATTCACATCCCCTTTTTATCGATCAATAACGGACCAGCCATTTCTTACCGGACTATGCCCGGCTGGATCTTCAGCCGGGCCTGCAAAGCCCTCGGAGTAAGTGTCGAACGCAAAAAATTCAGCAATGAACAATCTGCGGCTGATTATCTCGACATGAAAATAAAAGAAGGCGTACCCGTTGGATGTCAGGTTGGCGTGTTTCACCTTCCTTATTTTCCGCCTGAATACCGTTTTCATTTCAATGCCCACAACATCATCGTTTATGGTAAGGAAAACGGGAGGTATCTGATCAGCGACCCCGTTATGGAAAATCCAACCACACTTTCAGAAGAAGAACTTATGAAAGTGCGCTTCGCCCAAGGCCCACTTGCCCCGAAAGGCCATATTTATTTCCCGAAGCATGTGGGTCCGGTTGACGTGGCTTTAATAAAAAAAGGAATTGTGAAAGGAATTAAACGAAATTCCAGGGATATGTTATTTATTCCGGGTAGTTTCGCAGGCGTTTCGGGAATTGCTTATACCTCCCGGCAAATCCGTAAATGGCCATCCAAGCTGGGGGCCAGGAAAGCCGGGCTATATCTTGGACAGATTGTCAGGATGCAGGAGGAGATTGGCACAGGAGGAGGAGGTTTTCGCTTCCTGTATGCAGCCTTTCTGGAAAAAGCAAGTCAGTATATGAACTCCCAGGAACTCATGGAGATTTCGGAAGACTTCACCAGGGCCGGTGATATGTGGCGTGCCAGTGCTGTTCAAATGGCACGCATATACAAAGGAAGATTGAACGACCAGGCCGACTATGAAGTAAGTGCCGACATGCTTTTGGAGATTGCCGATCTTGAAAAAAAGGCTTTTCGAAAACTGAATGCCCTGAAACTGGGTTGAAAAAATAAAGATTGAATTAACTAATAAATAAATTGTTTTACATCAAGAAGAACCCATATGGAAAGGGACAGCAGAGAAACAAAAAGCCTGAAAGGAGTCATCATTCTGTTAACAATTGTTCTGATTGCTTCGATTGGAATTAACTTCATGCTGCTTGGCATGAAAAACAAAACAGAAACCGTTGTTAAGCACACGACTGACACACTGGTTGTTAACCGGAACAGCCTGGCTGATCAGGTACAGGCAAAAATTGCAGAATTGGAAGTCTACAAAGGCAAAAACGCAACCCTTGACAAAGTCATTCATGAAGCCGTGACCCGGGTTCAGAATATGGAAGAAGAGATCAACGAACTCAACAGATCATCCCACAGTGACGAGGAAAAAAGCGCAGGACTCAGTAAAAAAATGATGGAGTTGAATAAAATCAGCGAGGATTACCTGCGCCGGATTGATCTTCTTGTAGCCCACAATCACCTTCTCAAAAAGAAGAATGACTCACTCAGCACTAACCTGAAAGAAGTGAATGCCGACAAAATTCACCTCGCTGATAAAGTCAATATCGCTTCAGCCCTGAAGATCGAATACCTGAATGTGACTCCCTTGAAAAAGCGTTTCCTGAGCAAAAAGCTGGAGTCGACAGAAAGCGCATGGCTGGTCACTGCCTTTAAAACCTGTTTCAGCATCATGGATAATCCGCTGGCACAAACTGGTAAAAAAATCATTCACATCCGTATTCTGACACCTGAAAATAAAGTGATGGGTAACAGCGTTTCCAGTGCAGGAACCTTCAAAAACGCCGAAGGCGAACTGCTTCAGTACACCGAGAGCAAGACAGTTGATTATACCGGGACCAAATCCGACCAATGCATGGAATACACTGAATCGGGCAGTACGGCATTCCCTACAGGCACATACCGGGTGGAGGTTTATCTGGACGGCGTGTTGAGTTCGAACCTTAGTATTGTGCTCAAATAAATCAAAACCAAACGATGGACGCAACCGAGTTGAAACAAAAGCTAAAAGCACAAATCATCCAATATCTGAACCTGGCCGATATAAAACCGGAAGATATAAAAGATGACGAGCCTCTGTTCGGTGGCAATCTTGACCTGGACTCCATCGATTCTCTTGAAATTGTTGTTCTTCTTGAACGGGAGTATGGCCTCAAAATTAACAATGCAAGTGACGGACGAAAAATATTGATCGACATCAATCACATGGCATCCTATATCCTTGAAAATACTCCAGCCCAATAAACCCAAATCGCGGGTCTGTGTGACCGGCATGGGTATACTCTCTGCACTTGGAAAAACCCAGGATGAAAACCTGCAAAGCCTGCGAAATGGGAATTCGGGTATTGCATCAACAAAGCATTTACTTTCAAAATACACCCGTACCCATGTTTTTGCAGAAGTTGACGCAAGCAATGAAGAACTTCTGAATGCGGCAGGATTAGCCGGACAAGCGGGATTGACCAGGACCGATCTGTTAGCTCTCCTTGCGTTCAGGGAGGCGGTGAAGGATGCCGGACTTTATCCGGAACAGATTTCTTCAGCCGGCACAGCACTTCTTTCGGCCAGTACGGTCGGAGGCATGTGTCTGACACAGGAGCTTTATGCCGACTCTCACCTTCAGGGCACCGGATCACCCTATCTTTCATCCTATGCCTGCGGTGCACATACTCTTGAACTGGCTAAGCGTTATCAGATGCGCGGTTATACCGACACCATCAATACGGCCTGTTCTTCTTCTGCCAATGCCATCATGCTGGGAGCAAGGCTGATCCGGGCCGGAAAGATAAAACGCGCCATCGTTGGTGGTTCCGACAGCCTTTCCCTTTTTACAATAAACGGTTTCAATTCTCTTCAGATATTATCTGACAAACCCTGTAAGCCTTTTGATGAACATCGCAAAGGGCTCACCTTGGGCGAAGGTGCCGCCTATCTTGTTCTTGAAGCAGAAGAGGAATGCAAAAATAAAAAGATCTATGCTGTTGTAAGCGGCTATGGCAATTCCAATGATGCATTCCACCCTTCTTCTCTTTCAGAGGAGGCGACAGGTGTTGTCGCTGCTATAAACGGGGCACTTGCCACATCAGACCTGGATCCCGGTCAGATCAGTTTCATCAATGCCCATGGTACAGCCACACTCAATAACGATGTTACTGAACTAAGAGGAATTCTAAAGACCTTTGGACGCATTCCCCCTTACGCCTCTACCAAATCATATACAGGCCATACCCTCGCAGCTGCCGGGGCCATTGAGGCTGTTTACAGCATTTTATGCATCAGGCATAACGAAATGTATGCGAGCCTCTACTGCGACACTCCCATGAAGGAGTTCGATTCAGCACCTGTAAGTGCCTACACGCGGCATGCAGGGATTGATAAGGTGATGTCCAATTCATTCGGTTTTGCTGGAAATTGCAGTTCACTCATTTTTGAAAAAGCCTGAATCATGTATATACAGGACCTTCATTGTATTTCACCGCAGCAAACCCAGACGGAGCCTTTTTTCAGCGAACCACTCAGACATTATACAGGAAACAAGTACATCGCATTGGAGCCTGATTATGCGCCGCTAATTCCAGCCGGACTGCTTCGACGTACCGGCAAAGCAGTAAAAATGGGACTCGGTGCTGCCCTGCCTCTTTTGAAAAAATATCCTGATCTGGATGGCATTGTGATTGCCACTTCAGCAGGGGGAATTGAAGACAGCATGAAGTTTCTGACACAAATTGTCGATTACGAGGAAGGAACACTCACGCCTACCCATTTCGTGCAGAGCACGCCTAATTCACTGGCCGGAATGCTTGCCATATTGAGTAAAAACACCGGTTACAATACAACGCATTCAAACAAAAGCCTTTCTTTTGAAGCCGCTCTTCAGGATGCACTTCTGCTTTTTCAGGAAGGAGCCTGCTCCTCCCTTCTGGTAGGAAACACCGAGCAATTTTCCCAGCATAATTACAATATTGAGTCGCTTGAATCGACTTACAAAACCGAGCCTGTAGATTCCGACAAACTGCTGAAATCCGGCACTTCCGGAACGGTGTGCGGAGAAGGCGCTGCCATGTTTGTGGTCAGCAAAAATCCGGCCGAGGCATTGGCACAAATCAGTGATGTCGGTCAGATCAGTTCTCCGGGTCAGGAAGAATTGCATGCCTGCATGGTGTCTTTCCTGGCATCGAATCAGCTTGTTCCAGATGATATTGACACATTGGTTCTTGGCTTCAATGGTGATCAGCGCTACGATTTCTGGTATTCCGATCTGATCAGCACCTTATTTCCGTCTCAGTCTGTTATCAGTTTCAAAAACCTCGTCGGTGAATACCCAACGGCATCTGCTTTTGCGGTGTGGCTTTCAACGATGCTTTTATCAGGTCAAAAATGCCCAGCTGAAGCTCTTTATAAAAAAGGTATGCAGCCTCCCAAAAACCTCCTTATATACAACCACAGCAAGGGCATTCAGCACGGTTTTATCCTGCTTCGGAAAGCTGTATGAAAACAAAAATTTGATGAAACAGAATTCAGCAAAAAAGGCTGCTCTTATTTAGAACAGCCTTTTTTGATAAACACTATGTTTTTATTGGGAAAATTTATGGTCGGGTTTGGCGATCACTATTTTCATTTCACATTCAGCCACTACTCTTCCGTTGCAGGTGGAACGTCCTTCAATAAGTGTCACACTGAACACTTCATTCTTTACAGCAATTTCGGTAATCAGCTCCGAACCAATGGGCGGGTGGAAGTAAATTTTCAGGTCTTTCAGGGCTCCGATGAATCCGATCATGGTTTCCGCTCCCCGTTTTTTGATTTCATAGCCCCCTTTGGCTGCTGCAGCCTGAGCTATGTTTTCGACAATGCCAGGTTCAGTAAAGACACCTTCTTTGACAAAAATATTGTCGGACCGGAGTGTAAGTCCGGTAGTCACCCCTTTTTCACCGCACTGATAAATACGGTCAATCATAATCATGGGTGCCTTCTGGGGAAGGTATTCTGCGATCTCATCGATTCCGACAAGCTCTTTGGTGGTTTGTTCCATCAGCATACTGTTAGCATTGAATAAGCATATGAAAAACGTGCACTTTCAGGAACCACCAGGAAAATCTTCTCGCCTTTCCTCAGCTTTCCTGAATTCATTAATTCTTCCAGAGCCAGCAGAATGGATGCAGCGCCCACATTACCAAGTTTGGTCAGGTTGATAAACCACTTATCCCGCGGTACGGCTACATTGAGCCGGATCATTTCATCATCCACCTTCTGAATGAAATAAGAAGAGGATACGTGAATGAGCAGGTGATCAATTTCTTCGGGTCTGAACTTGTACTTCCCGGTCAGTTCCTTGTATCTGCGCACTCCGATTTCTGCAATATTTTTATCCAGGACTTTTACGTCCTGCTTCAGTGAAAAAAGCGAACGGGTCAGCCAATCCTGAGGCTCAAAACTCCGATATCCTTTCAGTTCTCCGTTAGCTTCCTTATCCCCTCCGGCATACATACATACTTCTACCTCATTGGCAAAAGAACAGATATCGATCCATTCCATTTTGAGAGATATCCCTTCCTTATTAGGCGTATCGCTCAACAAAAGAGCGGCTGCTCCATCCGATAACATCCAACGGAGGAATTCCTTTTCAAAAGAGAGGATCGGGTTTGCTTCCAGCTCCTGCAGTTTTTTCGATTCTTCTTCGAAACTGCGGGCCTGCATCCAGGTGCTGAGCTTTTCCGAGCCTGTAGTGATTGCATTTTTGGCATCTCCGCTTGCAATGGCCATAAAGGCGTATTTAAGCGCATTCATCGCCGAGCAGCATGAACCTGAAAAAGTAATGGCCTCAACAGGTTTTACACCCAACTTCCCATGGACCATGACGGCATGAGCCGGCAGGAGCTGATCAGGAGTGGTGGTGCCGCTGGTAAGCAGTTCCAGCTGACGAAGGTCAAACCCATCTGCACACAACTTCCGGATGGCTTCCACCACCAGATCGACATTGGAATGCGTGCTGTTACCCTGTTTATCGATTGCATAGTAGCGTGTCTTGATGCCGTTGTTGCGCAAAACAATGCTTTTAGCCCTCGATTTTTTACCCATCAGGTAACCCAGGTATTCTTCCATCTCGTCATTCGAAACAGGTGCATTGGGTAAAAAACCAGAAATCTTATTAATATAAACGGGAACGGGCATAGCGAATCTATTTTTAAAGCAAATGCAAAGATAATCAATCTATTGGATGAATTTCCACCCCCTCATAATACCTCTTTTTCCGCTTTACACGTCCGGGGATAAACAAATTGAACAGTGTGGTCAGCCCAAACACAATGGGGGAGGCAATAAAAATCACTGTGGGAAGGTAATAACTGAAGGCTTTCAGTCGCCACTTACGCCCTGGATCACCGGGACCACCCTTCTTTCGGATAAATGTGGCCCACAGACCAAATATACGTTTGCCCCTCACCTCCAGACTCATAAGATGGGGTTTCACCTCCACCGATCCGGCTTTCACCAAATTTGATTGCAAGCTACCTTCCAGTTGACCCCGAAGGTCTTTCTCAATGAGCCTGCCATATTCGACAGAAGCCTCCACGTCGGCTTTCTGAACCCCCGGAACGGGAAATATACCCAGGTAATGATCCCGTTTGGCAGTAAGCATCCAATAAAGAATTGTGATGACACTGGCAAGAAAGTTACTCCGGTCATACAAGGAAATATTACCCCGAAGCTTTCCTCCAGCCATCTGAATCCGCTTCTTAACCGATTCCTGAGCTGTCAGCCAAAGGTTTCGGCATCCAATGACAGTTAGCACCTGCTTACCTTTCAACAATTCAATGGCCTGGGGTGACTGCAAAAAAGAAGACACAGGAATGGAAGGAGAAAGAAACCAGGGCTGATACCCGATTATCACCAGATCGTATGAGATCGTTGTATCCACCTTGAGTGGCTTTATGGGACAAGGTATCTCAAATACCGACTCCGGAAATGCATCGTAAAAGGTATATCCTGTCCAGGGAAAAGGGAAAGACGGTTCCGTTTCAATGCTTGTCCAATGCAGTTTTACATCCACGGAGTCTGACAGTGGCTTCAGCATTGTTTCCAAAATCTCACGGATCTGGCCACTTTGCGTAAAGTAAATGATAAGTATGTTTTTTTTCAAAGAATTGGATATTTGAGATTTGCTAAATTAGTGAGAATGCTCCTGAAAAAATGAAAATCCAATAATTCAGGTTTTGCCCGACTGACTTGAGACTTCGGCTGTTTTCCAGAAATCATAATAGTTAAACCACTGAAGCGGGTATGCTTTCACCATCTTCTCAAGTTCCGTCACATATTTCTGAAGCAAAAAACGGACAGTCTCATCCGTCTCAGTTTCTGTTCTGGCTCTCTTCACCTCCACTGGAGGGATGGCAAAGAAGTGATAGCGGGTTTGTTTTTCTTTCACGGCAAACACGATAACCAACGGCACGCCGAATTTGGCTGCCAGGATGAACGGACCGGCCGGGAATAAGGCTTTCCTGCCCATAAATTCCGCTTCCAGAGTTTTGTTCCCTTCCCGGAAACGATCGCCATGCATGACTACAAGCTCATTATTTCTGAAAGCTTTGTGCAGTTCGATGAGATGGGACATTTCACCTTCGCGTATTGCAATGACATGGAAACTTTTCTCCTGCATCACTTTTTGCATATAGTGGCCCAGGTTACGATGTTCGTTTTCAAACATCAGAATGTGAAACCCGGTTTTCAGTCTGTTTAGCAGTTGACCTGCAATCTCCCAGTTTCCGATATGACCGCTGATCAGTATTCCACCTCTTCCGAGGGAGGCGACGTCTGAGAGGTAATCACCGCCTTCATGGTCTACCTTAAATCCGGTATAAGCGCCCGACAGAAGAGCGACCTTGTCAAGTAGCGTTTGACCAAAAACAAAATAATTGAGATAGGTACTGCGGATCGATTTCCATTTACCATAACCATGGATTCCCCTGAAATATCGATAAACAATGGGGGTCGAACGGGACGAAATGAGAAAATAAAAAGCGACAAACCGGAGGAAGAAATAAGCCACTGACAGGCCGGCATGTTTCAGGATAAAAACAAAGATCCGATGACCGAGTACACCACCGCGGGTTTTGCCCTGCCATTCATTTGCCATGCATCAAGCCGCTTTCTGAGCCACTTTATTGAAGCAATAGTCGTAAAAATCCTGGAATGTATGGATATTGATAAAGTCCTCACCGACTACCTTGAATCCAAAATTGCTTTCAATGACCACAACGAGATCCACATAATCCAGGCTGTCGAGATCAAGTGTCTCACGCAGATTTGCTTCAGGCACAATTTTAGAAGGTTCTGTTTCAAACTCCTCCACAAGAAAGGCGTTGATTCGTTCAATAATCTGGTCTTTTGATAAGGATTGGGCGGGGTGGTTGGGGATGCTCATTTTATTTTCCTGATAATAAGGGTTGAGTTGGTTCCTCCGAAACCGAAGGAATTAGACAAAAATACGTCAATATTTCTTTCCACAGTGCGTGCGGTGATATTCAGTTTTGCCGAATCTTCATCCGGGTTCTCGAAATTGATATTCGGTGCCACAAAATCATTTTGCATCATGAGTGTGGAGTAAACAATCTCGCTGGCGCCAGCCATCCAGCATTCATGCCCGGTCATTGACTTTGTGGAGCTCACTAATGGCCTTGATTTACCAAAAACAGCATTCAGCGCCTGGGCTTCCGCGCTATCGCCGCCTGGCGTGGATGTAGCATGGGCATTTATATAATCAATGTCAGATTCCGTCATTTTTGCATCGTCGAGGGCCATCTGAAGCGACCTCACCTGACCGTCGACACTCGAATTGGAAATATGCTCACCATTGGAAGAGAATCCATACCCAACCACCTCGGCCAGTATGGGAGCTCCTCTTTTGAGGGCCGATTCATAATCTTCCAGGATCACAGTGGCTGCGCCTCCACTGGGCACGAGGCCGTCGCGGTCCCGGTCAAAAGGCCGGGAGGCTTTGGCTGGTTCGTTTTCCCGTATTGAAAATGCACTTAAACCATCAAAGCTTCCAAAAGCATAAGGATTTACTTCCTGGGCTCCGCCGCAGACAATGTATTTCTGCAAGCCCCATTTGATAAATAAATAACCAAGGCCAATGGAATGTGAACCGCTTGCGCAGGCGGCACTGATGGTGAAATTGATTCCTTTGAGCTTGAAAATTGTACTCAGGTTCATCGTAACTGTACAATTCATCGATTGAAAAATTGAACCTGAACCAATAAGTGTGGTGTCTTTTTTCAGACGCACAATATCGATGGCTTCCATCACGGCTTTTGCGGAACTGTCGTTTCCATAAAGGATTCCGACCTCATTGGCTGCAATGAAATCGGGGTCAAGCTTTGCATTTTTCAAGGCATCCTGGGTAGCCAGGTAGGCATATTCCGCCTCTTCGGAAAGCTGTATTCGGGAACGTCTGTCAAGAAGACCTTTGAGCTGTGCCGGTTCCACTTTGCCGGTCAGCCCGGAACGGTAACCCCATTCTTTTCTAACCGGATCAAGCACAATTCCGGATTTTCCCTGAAACAAGGAATCGCGAACCTCATCGAGGCTTTTGCCCAGACAGGACCATGCACCCATACCGGTAATAACAACTCTTCTCATTTCAAAACCACAATTTAATCAGGAGTATAAGCCTCCGTTCACTGAAATCACCTGACCGGTTACATAGGATGATGCACCGGATGCTAAAAATCCAACTACTTCGGCCACCTCCTCCGGTTCACCGAAACGGGCCATCGGAATCAATGCTTTGAAATCCTTTTCATTCATATCCTTGGTCATATCGGTTTTGATAAAACCCGGTGCAACAGCATTGACAGTGATGTTTCGTCTTCCCACTTCCTGGGAAAGTGCTTTTGTGGCGCCTATGACGGCTGCCTTGGAAGCAGAGTAGTTTGTCTGGCCGGGAAGGCCTTTTAAACCTGAAAGCGATACAACATTCACGACTCTGCCATACTTCTTGTGAAGCATTTGCTTAATGATGAGCCGGGTGACATTGAAGAAGCCATCCACGGCAATATCCATGACTGAATTCCATTCATTGTCACTCATCCACATGAGCAGATTATCTTTCCGGATACCCGCATTGTTGACCAATACTTCAATGGGTTTATCAGGATTCGCCTCCATCCATTTTCCAAGTACCGCTTCCACTTCGGCACCTTTAGACACATCAAATTGCATCAGTTCGGCGGAAACGCCGAGGTTCTGTATCAGTTCCTTTGTCTTCTCAGCCTCTGCTGTATTCGATTGAAAATTAATCAGTATGTGATAACCCATACCGGCGAGCTTCAGGCAAATCGATTTGCCGATTCCTCTGGAACCACCGGTAACCAATGCATATTTCATAATTCAAATGTTATAGGTCGGAAAAGCTGCAAAATAACGAAAAAAAATATGAAAATTTATCCGGAAT
>DASYGQ010000150.1:0-6061 GCA_035999585.1 Bacteroidia bacterium
TCCAATACACCTTCAGCATCGCGCTCTCTTTGTTCATCCTCCGTGATCTCCTGAAAAAAAGATTTCTCGATCTTTTTTTCCTGTTCTCATTCAGCATCCTCGTCTTTCTTCCCCACCTGATCTTAAAAGAAAGCTGGGGCGCCACACGCAATTTCAGTCTCATCACCGTACTCTTTTCTTTTTACCTGGCTCTTCGCTGTTTTGAAGTGCTTCCCTCACCCGGCACTCTTGCGGCCCTTGTGTGCTGCCTGCCCTTTCTTTTCCTGATGGGGTACAACATCAGCGAAGGATGGATCAAACCGCAGCGTGCGGATTACGAATGTCTAAGCCGGTTTGTTGAAAAACTGCCTGAACTGAAAAACGAAGACATCCTGCTTGAAATCACCCTTCCGCCTGAACATATCCATGAAACGGAATCGAGGCTTAAGCTGTATTGCGACGAGTTCAATGCCTGCGTGCTGTATCACGACTGGCCCATTGAGCCGGCGCTCGACCTGATGTACAGTGCGAAATATCCGGGCACCGGCATACCTGAAATTCAAAAGCACCTGATCGTAAAAATCGCGGATTCAACGGGAGCTTCCTCTGTCAAGCCGCTGCCCGGACATATTTTTCAGCTCGACCTGAGCGTGCACTGAAAAAGGGGAAGCAGAATTTTAAACAGAATTGCAGAATCCGAACAAAAGGTTTACTTTTGATGCTTATAGGCAGGTATTTAAAACGGCTTCTTTCCCTTCGCCGGAATATCCTAACAAGCAAGTATTGGAACCCTTAACAAAGAAATCAATCCCTCCGAATGGAATATAACACACAGCAACCCAAGCTCCTGATGAGCGAATATGGGCGAAACATCCAGAAAATGATCGATCATGCGCTCGCATTGAAAGACAGGGATGAAAGAAACCGTGCGGCACAGGCTATCATCAGCATTATGGGCCAGCTCAACCCGCATCTGAGAGACGTGACCGACTTCAAGCACAAACTCTGGGATCACCTTTTCATCATTTCCGATTTTAAATTCGATGTGGATTCTCCTTATCCGAAACCCACACCTGAAACTTTTCAGACAAAGCCTGAACGGGTGAAATACCCCTCCCGCGATATCCGTTATAAGCACTATGGCAAGGCTGTGGAAGCCCTGATCCGCAAAGCGGTGGAGATGGAAGAAGGAGAAATGAAATCCGCCCTTGTGGAGCAGCTCGCTCACATGATGAAGCGCTTCTATCTGACCTGGAACCGCGACTCCGTGAACGATGAGCTCATCATACAGCACATCGCCGAGCTTTCAAAAGGCAAACTGAAGCTGCCGGATAATTTCCGTTTCAAATACACGAATGATATCCTGGGCAAAGTCGCCAATTTCAACCAGCGTGCCGGAGAAAGCGCTCCCAAGCAGTTCAAGAAAAACAATTACCAGAAAAATAATTTTCAGAAGAACAACAACAACGGTAATAACGGCAATAACGGTAACAGCAATAACAACAACCGGAACAACAACGGTGGTAAATACAAAAATTTCAAAGGCAAATAGCAGAGCTCCCGGTGTATGGCAATTTTCGAGATCAATGGTGGTAAAAGATTAAAAGGCGAACTCATCCCCCAGGGTGCAAAAAACGAAGCTCTGCAGATCATATCTGCCGTGCTCCTCACCCCTGAAAAAGTAACCATCAGCAATGTCCCCGACATTGTGGATGTAAACAAACTGATCGATCTCCTGCGGGAACTGGGCGTGAAAGTTGAAAAAACCGCCAAAGAAGAATTCACCTTCCAGGCCGACCAGGTCAATGTGGATTACCTCAATTCCGAAGCTTTCCGTAAAAAAGGTGGTGGTCTGCGCGGTTCGGTGATGATCATCGGCCCGATGCTTTCCCGCTTCGGAAAAGGATACATCTCCAAACCGGGAGGCGATAAGATAGGCCGGCGCAGGCTGGATACCCACTTCATCGGTTTCCAGGCACTGGGTGCCAAATTCATATACGATTCCCAATCCGAATTTTACAAGGTCGAAGCCACCAACCTCCGCGGCTGTTATATGCTTCTGGATGAGGCTTCCGTTACCGGAACTGCCAATATTGTCATGGCTGCCGTCATGGCCAAAGGCACCACCACCATTTACAATGCAGCCTGCGAGCCTTATCTTCAGCAGCTTTGCAAAATGCTCAACAGCATGGGGGCCCGCATCAGCGGCATCGGTTCCAATCTGCTCACCATTGAAGGGGTTGAATACCTAAGCGGATGCAAGCACCGTCTGCTTCCCGACATGATCGAAGTCGGCAGTTTCATCGGCCTTGCGGCCATGACACAAAGCGAGATCACGATCAAGAATGTTGGCTACGAACACCTGGGTATCATCCCGAAAACCTTTGAACGCCTCGGCATTCAGATGGAAAGACGCGGCGATGACCTTTACATTCCTTCGCAGGAAGTATACGAAATCGATACCTTCATCGACGGATCCATACTCACCATTTCCGATGCCATCTGGCCGGGCTTCACCCCCGATCTGCTGAGCATTGTGCTGGTTGTGGCCACGCAGGCCCGTGGCAGCGTGCTCATCCACCAGAAAATGTTCGAAAGCCGACTCTTTTTCGTGGATAAGCTCATCGACATGGGAGCCCAGATCATACTCTGCGATCCGCACCGGGCCACCATCATCGGCCTGGGCAGGAAACAAAAACTGAGAGCCATTTCCATGGCTTCCCCCGATATCCGGGCCGGTGTTGCACTTCTCATCGCAGCTCTCTCCGCCGAAGGAAAAAGTACCATATTCAATATCAATCAGATAGACCGTGGCTACCAAAATATTGATGGCAGGCTTCAGGCTCTTGGCGCGGATATTGTAAGAAAACAATAAATAAAAAGAACCCAAAATGAAAAAACTGAACCTCTTTCTTTGCCTGGCAGCCATAGCCCTCATGGGTATGGGCTTTATGACTTTTACCGGCAAAGACCAGACCGTTGGCCTGAACATCGGCGATGTGGCCCCCGAACTGAAATACAAAAACCCGGACGACAAAGAACTGAGCCTGTACAGCCTGCGCGGAAAAATAGTGCTGGTCGACTTCTGGGCCTCCTGGTGCGGTCCATGCCGGGGTGAGAACCCGAATGTAGTGGCAGCCTATACCAAATACAAAAACGCCAAATTCGCAGATGCCAAAGGCTTTGAGATCTTCAGCGTGTCGCTCGACAGAGACAAAGCGTCATGGAAAAATGCCATTGCGGCTGATAAACTGACCTGGGCCTACCATGTCAGCGACCTCAAACAATGGGGCTCGGATGCCGCGGCAGCCTATAATATCAACTCCATTCCGATGAATTACCTGCTCAACAAAGACGGCATCATCATCGCTAAAAACCTGCGTGGGCCTGATCTGGATGCACAGATCGACAAATTACTGAAAGCCAAAAACTAAGCAAATATTCCCCAAAAGACGGATCCGGCCCCTGGCCGGATTTTTCTTTTCCCGCCATACCCTACCGAAACCTTAGAGTGAGCATGTCAATTTGACTTTATTATCTTTGCTGGCAGCAAATTTGCCATGCCTCAAAGTCCGGCAAAACAATCAATCCGGAATTACCGGGCAAACCGAAACAGCTTCTAATAATTTAAAACTTGTTTAAGAGATTCAGAAAAATGAGCACGAACGAAAGTGAAGTTGTGAACGACAACAACGAAGAAAACGCGGCGGGCACAAGTGCAGCCGATACCACTGAGCAAAGCCCTGCACAACCGGTGGCCGAAAAAAGCCCCGAAGAAAAGATTTCCGAGCTGAACGACCGCTACCTGCGGCTTTACTCGGAATTCGACAATTACCGCAAACGCACACAGCGCGAACGGGCGGAACTCCTCAAAACAGCAGGAGAAGACATTTACAAAAACATGCTGCCCCTGCTCGATGACATCGAACGGGCACTGAAATCGAATGAGAAAGCCACCGATATCAAAGCGGTCAACGAAGGCCTTAGTCTCATCCACAGCAAATTCAGCTCAGCCCTGAAGCACAAAGGCCTTGAACCGATCCAGGCGATCGGCCAGCCTTTTAATGTGGATCTTCACGAAGCCATCACCAATGCACCGGCTCCCAGTGAAGACCTCAAGGGAAAAGTGATCGATGAAGTGGAAAAAGGTTATACCCTGAATGGCAAAGTGATTCGTTTCTCAAAGGTGGTGGTAGGAAGCTGATTCCTTCACCCCCTTTTTATAGCATACCCCAACACAAACCCCCGAATTCATTTCAATGAGCAAAAGAGATTTTTACGAGATCCTGGGCGTCAGCAAAGGCGCGGCGGATGACGAGATCAAAAAGGCCTACCGTAAAATGGCCATCAAATACCATCCTGATAAAAACCCGGGAGATAAGGCAGCGGAAGATAAATTCAAAGAAGCGGCAGAAGCGTATGAAGTGCTGAGCAATCGCGACAAACGCGCTCGTTACGATCAGTACGGTCATGCCGGTATGGGCGGCGCTGCTTCAGGCGGCGGCGGTTTCGGAGGCATGAACATGGATGATATATTCAGCCAGTTCGGCGACGTATTCGGCAGCCAGTTCGGCTTCGGAGGCAGCTCACGCGGAGGAGGCAAACGCGTCAACCGCGGCTCCAACCTGCGTGTAAAAGTCAAGCTGACACTCGAAGAGATTGCCACAGGTGTTGAAAAGAAAATAAAAGTCACCAAATACATCAGCTGCGACAAATGCAACGGCAGCGGCGCACACAGCGGCTCTTCCTTCAGCCGTTGCAATACCTGCCATGGCTCCGGTCATGTAACACGGGTGCAAAACACCATACTCGGACAAATGCAGACCACCGGCACCTGCCCTTCCTGTGGCGGTGAAGGACAAACCATTACCGAGAAATGCAAAAGCTGCCACGGCGACGGCATTGTCAGAGGAGAGGATGTCATCACACTCAACATCCCTGCCGGCGTAGCCGATGGCATGCAGCTGAGCGTAAACGGCAAAGGAAATGCTGGTCCGCGTGGCGGCGTTCCGGGCGATCTGATCCTGCAGGTCGAAGAAGCTGAACACGAACACCTCGAACGTGACGGAAGCAACCTCATCTACAACCTCTTTGTGAACTTCGCCGATGCCGCTCTGGGAACAAGTGTGGAGATACCAACCCTGGAAGGCAAAGCAAAAATCAAAATCGATGCCGGTACACAAGGCGGGAAACTGCTTCGTCTCAAAGGCAAAGGACTGCCCAGCGTGGAGCATTACGGCAAAGGCGACCTGATTGTCAACATCAACGTCTGGACCCCGCAGCACCTCAGTTCCGAAGAAAAAAAGACCCTCGAGAAACTGCGCGACTCAACCAATTTCACTCCGCATCCCGGGAAAAAAGACAAAGGATTTTTCTCACGGATGAAAGAATACTTTGAATAGAAAAAAGTGAATATCGAATATCGAACGCCGAATATCGAATGTCGAAGTGGAGTTGCCTTCTGAATGCTTAGAATAACAAAAGTTAAAATACTAAATCGGTCAAACACCAAAGTGAATTCTATAAATTTCGACATGTAATGCCGAATTTTGTGGAAACGACAAAAAATAAAAAATACAATTTAGAAGAAAGGTTGATTACCTTTTCCTTATCAATCCTGGAGATTGTTGAGAGGCTCCCGGAGAACAGAATTGGATCACACATAGGAGGGCAATTGATGCGGTCTGGCACCTCTCCTGCCTTTAATTACGGAGAGGCCCAGGGTGCGGAATCCCGAAATGATTTCATCCATAAAATGAAGCTCTGTCTAAAAGAGTTGAGGGAAACCCAGATTGCAATGAAAATCATCCAGAGAAAGCCATTATTGCACGAATCAAGGCTACTGGAAACAAGCATTGGTGAGTGCAATGAATTGATCTCTATTTTCGTAAAAAGCATTTCGACTGCACAAACGAATAAACCTGCAAAAACCTAAACTGTTCATTTTACTATAATAAGGCCCCGACTTACTATACTCCTCAATTCCTGAACTTCGATATTCGGCGTTCGATATTCATTTTTCTTTCAAAATTCTATCCTACCCTCCAATCCCTAAACTTCGAAATTCGATATTCGGCGTTCG
>DASYGQ010000162.1:0-8589 GCA_035999585.1 Bacteroidia bacterium
TCAAAAGATCAGATCACTTGAAAAACCTGTTGTGTGCGCTGTCAATGGGGTGGCCGCAGGAGCCGGTGCCAATATTGCCCTGGCTTGTGATGTGGTTATCGCAGCGCGTTCGGTTTCTTTTATTCAGGCATTCAGCAAAATCGGATTGATACCCGATAGTGGCGGGACCTTTTTTCTTCCCCGTCTTGTAGGCTTCGGCAGAGCTTCGGCGTTGATGATGCTAGGTGATAAAGTGCCGGCTGCAGAAGCCTTTCAAATGGGAATGATTTATCGCATAACCGAAGATGATAAACTCATGGAAGAGGCACTGAATACCGCAACAACTTTGTCGGACATGCCCACCAAAGGTATCGGACTTACCAAAAGATTATTGAACGAGTCGCTATTCAATAGCCTTGAAAAGCAACTTGCAGCCGAAGGCCGTGAACAGATTACCGCGGCTCAGACATTTGATTACAACGAAGGAGTAACAGCCTTTCTCCAAAAAAGAAAACCTGTGTTCAAAGGCGAATAAAATGAATCCGATTATTGTATGAAACTTTCCGAAAATATTGAAATTGGTGTTGTGGGCTCCGGAGCTATGGGTGCCGGAATTGCACAGGTAGCTGCTACCGCAGGGCACAAAGTTGTGATACATGATAGCAGCCCTGAAGCATTGAGCATGGCCCGTTCAAACATGTCAAAGACATTCAGTAAGCTTGTTGAGAAGAATAAAATAACGGCGGATGAAGCGTTAGCCATCCAAAAACGCATCTCTTTCGAAAATGATCTCATTCATTTCAGACATTGCGGATTGGTGATTGAGGCTATCGTTGAGAATCTGGATGTGAAACAGAAAGTATTCCTTCAGCTTGAAAAAATAGTAAAGCCCGATTGTATCCTGGCCAGCAACACATCCTCTCTGTCTATCGCATCCATCGCTTCCGTCATCACCGATAATTCCCGGGTTGTTGGCATTCATTTTTTCAATCCCGCACCGTTGATGCCTCTTGTCGAGATCATCCCCGGCTTACTGACTTCCAGTGCAGTTACCAACGCCTGCAAGGATCTGATCTCTTCCTGGGGAAAGCAATGCGTACTCGCAAAAGACACACCAGGCTTTATTGTCAATCGTGTTGCCCGCTCGTTTTATGGCGAGAGTATTCGGATATACGAAGAGGGCATAGCGGATATTGCAACGATCGATTGGGCCATGAAGGAAATCGGAGGCTTTAAAATGGGGCCTTTTGAACTGATGGATTTTATCGGTAACGACATCAATTACAAGGTTACCGAATCAGTATGGGAACAGTTTTTCTATGAGGCTCGTTTCAAGCCGTCGTTGACACAGAAACGCCTTTTCGAAGCGAAGCTCTTCGGGCGGAAATCAGGCCGGGGGTATTACAATTATGCAGAAGGAGTTGTTCAGCCTCAGCCTAATAAAGATGCTGCTCTTGGCACATTGATATTTAACCGGGTAATAGCCATGCTGATCAATGAAGCGGCCGATTCTCTATATCTCCGGCTTGCAACAAGAGAGGATCTTGATACGGCTATGACCAAAGGCGTCAATTATCCCAAAGGACTTCTGCGCTGGGCCGACGACCTGGGCATTGCAAAGGTTCATGAGACCCTCAGCTCGCTTTATCAGTTATATAACGAGGAACGTTACAGGCCATGCCTCCTCATCAAGCACATGGCTCATGAAAAACAAAAATTTTACAATTGAACGACATACCCGCATTTAAAAGAGCTATCTATAAGTCTCCGCTCGGCCCTATTGAAATGACAGCAAGCTATGCTGGAATCGTTTCACTCATTTTCGACGCCAAAGGCGATGAGCAGGAAACAAGTGATATGCTGTCGCTCTGCCGCCTTCAGCTGGATGAATATTTCGGTGGCAAAAGAACTGTTTTTGACGTTCCTCTCGATCTGCAAGGCACGGAATTTCAGGTCAGGGTCTGGAATGAATTGTTACGGATACCCTTCGGCGAAACCGTTTCTTATCTCCACATAGCAAATGCTCTCGGTGATCCGAAATCCACCAGAGCGGTTGGAAATGCCAACGGAAAGAATCCGGTACCGGTTATCGTTCCTTGTCACCGTATCATTGGCGCGGGAGGAAGCCTGGTAGGATACAGCGGAGGTATTGAAAAAAAGAAATGGCTTCTGGAATTTGAACGCAACCTCACCGTAAAAGATCTTTTTAATACTTCTTTCGAAGAGCAAATGCAATGAGCAAAGAGAAACTGGCAACCGATGTATTTCACGCAATGTGGGAAAAGGATTCCTTTAGCCAATGGCTGGGTATCGAATGTCTTGCTACAGGTATTGGCAGCTGCATTCTTCGCCTGAAAATACGAAAGGACATGCTGAATGGGTTTGGAATTGCCCATGGAGGTATCACCTATTCATTGGCTGACAGTGCTCTTGCTTTTGCCTCAAACTCACACGGCAGGAAAGCCGTGTCGGTTGAAACCAGTATTTCACACACTGAATCGCTGAAAGAAGGTGATGTAATCACAGCCCGGGCAGAAGAACTTAGCTTGTCTCCCAAAATTGGCGTGTATCAGATCAGAATCAGAAACCAGCATGATAAAATTGTTGGACTTTTCAAAGGGACTGTTTACCGCACCTCGAAGGAATGGTTCGCGGAAAATAATGGATGAGTAATAACAGCGAATTGTTAATAAATGCATAATTGACTATGAACACAGCCTATATCATTGACGGAGTCCGTACACCGGTCGGAAATTTCGGAGGAACATTATCCACTGTCCGCACCGATGACCTGGCAGCGATTGTTTTGAAAGAACTGATGAAGAGAAATGGTCATGTTGATCCTTCAGCAATCGGCGACGTCATTTTGGGTTGTGCCAACCAGGCCGGTGAAGATAACCGCAATGTGGCCCGCATGGCATTGCTGCTGGCAGGCCTTCCCTTTACAGTACCCGGTGAAACTGTTAACCGGCTTTGTGCTTCAGGTCTTTCTGCTTCGATGGCAGCAGCACGTTCCATCATGTGCGGTGATGCGGAGCTGATGATTGCCGGCGGGGTTGAAAATATGACACGCGGTCCCTGGGTGATTTCCAAAACATCCACACCCTTCGGCCGCGATGCACAAATGTTCGATTCCAGTTTCGGATGGCGTTTTGTGAACCCCAAGATGAAAGAAATGTATGGTGTTGATGGCATGGGTGACACTGCCGAAAATCTCGCCGATAAATACAAGATCAGCCGCGAAGATCAGGATCGTTTTGCTTTTGAATCACAGCGGAAAGCCGCTGATGCAGAAAAGAAAGGACGCTTTGTCAAAGAAATTATGGCCGTGGATATTCCTCAGCGCAAAGGGGACCCTAAGAAGTTCGAGAGGGATGAATTTATCAAAGCCGATACCAGCATGGAGATATTGGCAAAGCTCAAACCTGCTTTCCGAAAAGACGGTACGGTGACTGCCGGAAATGCTTCCGGACTAAACGATGGCGCAGCGGCTATTTTGCTGGCTTCGGAAAACGCTGTCAGGCAGTATAACCTGAAACCCCGGGCACGCATTGTGAGCTCTGGTGTTGCGGGTGTGGAACCCCGTATCATGGGTATTGGCCCTGTTGAAGCCAGTGCGAAGGCTTTGGCCAAAGCCGGGTTAAAAATAAGCGACATGGATGTGATCGAGCTCAATGAAGCTTTTGCAGCACAAAGCCTAGCATGTACACGTTCCTGGGGCCTGTCCGATAATGATCCGCGAGTTAATCCGAACGGCGGGGCCATTGCCATCGGGCATCCCCTGGGCATGAGCGGTGCACGCATCCTGAACTCTGCAGCGCTTGAACTTCAGCTGCAGAATAAAAAATATGCACTTGTAACGATGTGTATCGGAGTAGGACAGGGTTATGCTGTGATCATTGAAAACTGCAAATAGATTTCTGATGGCGAATATTTTTGAGTTTAATGGATTCCGGCCGGTTGTACACGAAAGTGCTTTCATACACCCAAATGCTACCGTGACCGGTAATGTGATTATTGGAAAAGATGTGTACATCGGGCCTGGAGCTGCGCTTCGTGGCGACTGGGGCCAGATTCTGATAGCTGATGGCTGCAATGTCCAGGAGAACTGTACACTGCATATGTTTCCGGGAACCACAGTTACCTTACAGGAAGGCGCTCACATTGGACACGGCGCTGTTATTCATGGCAGCACCATCGGCAGAAATGTACTTGTGGGGATGAATGCGGTAGTGATGGATCATGTGGTGGTGGGTGCAGACAGTATTATCGGTTCGCTTTGTTTTGTGCCTGAGGGGATGCTTATACCAGCACGAAGCCTGGTGGTTGGCAGTCCCGCTAAAATAATCAAACAGGTCACGGATGAAATGCTGGAATGGAAAACGAAGGGAACGCAACTGTACCAGCAGTTGCCTGCGGATTGCAGAATGAGCCTTCGCCCTTGTGAGCCCCTTCGCGAAGCGGAGCCCAACAGGCCGCAGCAATCTGATTTGTATACGACCTGGAAAAAAACCAAAACAAAAGAATAATACTTCATTCAATGGATTTCGGAAAAATTGATGAAAAAGAACTTGCGGCCGTAAAGTTTAAACTGCCGAAAGATCCTGAAGATAACATAAGGATCTTATCCAAAGCCAAAAAAGCTAGCAAGGCTAAAATATATATTGGCTGCGCTAAATGGGGTCGAAAGGATTGGGTAGGGAAAATATATCCACCCAAAACGAGGGAAGCTGATTTTCTGAAACTGTATGCTCAGCATTTCAATAGCATTGAGCTGAATGCCACTTTCTATCGCCTGCCTGCCATTTCACAGGTGGAAAAGTGGAAAGAAACGGTTGGAAAATCATTCCTGTTTTGTCCGAAATTCAGTGATGTGATCAGCCATCGCAAAAGGCTCAAAGACGCCGGAGAATTCACCACCGATTTTTTGAAAAGTGTTTCTTCATTTGGCGAAAATCTCGGCCCCTGCTTTTTGCAATTACCACCCAATTTCACCCCCAAGAACTTTGACGTATTGAAAGCTTATATTGAATCGCTTCCGTCCGACTTCGAGTATTTTGTTGAATTACGTCACCCTGATTGGTTCGCAGGAGATGTTGCTGCACAAACCTTCGAGCTTCTGGAAAAGAAAAAAATAGGAGCCATTATAACCGATGCTGCAGGACGGAGGGACTGTGTGCATATGCATCTGACAAAACCTTCGGCATTCATCCGGTTTGTCGGGAACTCCCTCCACCCGAGCGATTACAAGAGAGTGGATGATTGGGTGAACCGCATGAAACTTTGGCTCGACGGCGGCATAAAAAGCCTTTATTTCTTCATGCACCAGCATGAAGAGCTTTATTCTCCGGAGTTATGCGCCTATACAATCAGGCAAATGAATAAAGTGTGCAAGCTGGAAATGAAAGTGCCTCAGTTTGTGAATAGCAAGGGCTTGTTTGACGAGGCCTGACAAAGTCGTGTTATTTCTTATTTGCCACAGCTCTTACAATGCTTTTTGCGGATCAGGTCAAGCGTAAATTCTTTCTCGGTGTCCACACCTTTCAGAATGTCGTCGATCGATGGAAGTACGGTATAATCGGGCATAATACCACGACCTGATTTGTGATTATTGCCTACTGCACAAATATATTTCATCAGGGGAATTCTGACACGTACTCCGGAGTTGGGAAGAGTAAGCATTATTTCAAGCCCGCTGTTATTGCCCTGATACGCCCCTCCCGTTTCTTCCCCAACAAACACAGCTCTTTTGTGAAAATCAGCCACGGCGGCAAATTCAGTTGTTGCCGAAAAACTTTCGCCATTGATAAGGATAAAAACACTGCCGTTGTAATTGCGTTCGTTCGGTCTGTGTATCCTGGTGTATGGGCCGTGAGCCCAGAGGTACCTGCCGGCGGAATCTTTTTTTACGAACAGATGGAACAGATTCAGACAGGGAGGTCGGTTTGTATGACGAAGAAAAGAAAAACGTTTTGCAGAAGCGACTTCGACACGATCGTAATACTGAAAAGCCGAATCAGTGAGAAAGGAATACAGGTACCAGCCATTGTCATCATCACCGCCGCCATTGTTCCTGAGATCAATTATCAGATCGTTGACTCCGTGATATTTAACTGAGTCGAAGGCATGCTTCAGAAAAGACCGGTAGTGTTCATGTGCTGAACCGATATCCCTCCCATCAAATGAGTGAATGGTCAGAATAGCCGTATTGTCGGTGGTTAATTCAAACTGTAGTGGTTTTTCTTTCGGAAGGTGAAGGTCTTTGTAACCTTTCCTTTTTGCACTGATACGTTGCATCTCTTCCAGATGGAGTGCTGGCAAACTAATATTCTTGATCAGATCATCACCCGGGCTTTTAATCTGCAGGCTGAACCAAAGCGGCTGTGCAATAAATTCAGAATAATAATACATGAAATTGTCTTCCATGTCGTGATACTTCAGCGTGAGGTTATAACCATCGGAAGCGATATGAGGAAGAATAACATCCAAAATGGATCCAAGAGACTGCCCATTGATTGACAATATTTCCGAGCCACATATCAGGGTGCTGTCGGTACTGAGGTTCCGTACCATGTAAGCCCGCTTCTCAAGTATTTTTATCTTGAATGGGAAATAGCGGCAAGTTTTTTCTTCATATTGTTTTTTGTATTCTTTTGAGGGCATGCAGGTGGTATGACCACAGCCAATGCTTGCCACGAGGCGGCTGACGGCAGAAAAAAATTCCAGCTCTGTTTGTGGTGTCTGAATAGAATTGCAGACGCTGTCGAAGCGTTGTTCAATCTCCTGCCTCGAATTATAATTATAAAGGCCTGGATGTGCTTCCTGAAGTGCTTTTTTGAGGAGGCGGATATCAGCCTGCAGGGCTTCGGCGGAATAAGTGATTTGGGTATTACCCGAGCTTGCCGGTTTTTCCTGAGCCGTACAGGCTGCTGCAAAGAAACATAGAAATGCCAGCAGCCGGGTCTTGCTCATTGTGATAGGGTTCTCACAAAGGTAGCTAAAATATATGCCTTTTTCATTGAGATCCACGCCGGAAAGCCCGTGGATCTGGCTTCATTACGGTAATACCTTACTTTTTATTATTTCTTGCAGCCATTGAACAGCCTTCTCTTTGGAGCTAAACAAACGTGTGGGCACCTTTGGTTTGTTAAAACGAATGTAGAAATTAGCCACCAGTGTGGTCATGGACGAATCGGCCAGGAGGGCATCTGCAAGACGGTATTTGGCATAATCGCAGGTAGCTGCAAATGCACGTGCTTCCGGAGTCGAGGCAGGGTTGTTGCGAATGTCGGATAAGGTCATATAAGGTTTTCCTCCCGACATCTTTAGCCCCTCGCTGTAAATATCTTCCACATCAGCCTTGTCCACTTCTGCACCATCGTTGAAGGAGACGTATAATATGGAATCTTCGTAAACCAACTCACCGCAGCGGATCGTGATTTTTTGAGACATAATGAAGGCAGTATTTTTGATACGGGAACCGGGTAAAGGTAAAAAAAAAACGATATAAACAAAGCTCTTTATGTTGCGCCTTGATACATATCGTAAAGTAATATATAAGGGTAATAGAAACCTTGATGGATCAAGATTTTTGGTCCGGAGAGGGCTGGAATTGAAAGACAAAAATGATTGAATCAGTCCTGCAGAACTTCGGCAAGACTAAGTAGAAAATCTACGGTAACGGTTTCGCCATCCTTCAGGTCAAATGGCTGAGATGTTTTTGTATAAAAACCTTCTTTCTCTGCCCGCAGGCTGTATCTTCCTTTCTTAACGGCGCGAAAAAGAAAATTTCCTTCACTGTCGGAGTGCACCTGGACTCCAGTTTCAACAAGGGTCAGAGAGGCACCTTCCAAAGAAGTCTGAGATTTACCGGTTGAGGATGCGTTTTTTGTTTTCACTTTCCCCTGAACACGGTTGCCTGGTGTTAATTCTTTGACCTGTCTTTTCTGCTGGTATAACGTATGAAATTTCGGATCTTTTTTGCCAAGTGTAGCAGCAAGCGGGTCAAGAAAATCCTGACAAAGCTGCAGTCCGTCTTTGAAAAGCTGATTGTAGCAAACCATCATTTTTTTGTGAAGGAGCATGGCCGCGCGTGGGCTTTTAGAGCCTGAAGAAGAAGTACGCAGTAAAAGATCCCAGGCCTGAATAATTCCACCTGTGAGCCCGTAAACAGCCAGGCGTGGTGTCAGTGCCTGAATGCGGTCGAACATCCGGCCCAAAAGAATTCCTAACTCTTCCTGGTTCAGTTTAATAAGCGTTGCATAAGAATGTTGAAATTCTTTTTCGAGCTCCTCATCCTGCATGTATGCGGCATACTCACGTCCCGCTTCGAGAATGCTCGAGCTGAGCCTGCACAAGGCATAGGTTTTGAGATTCCTGTCTTCCGTTTTTTCACCGGGCTTTGCAGAACAATGACAGGAGAGGCATTCCAGGCTGGTTACAAGCTGGCCAAGCGTATTAACCCCGCTTACAAAAGCAGGTTTGTCAGAGATCAGTTCTTCATTTCGGATGAGGTGGCTGTAAACTTCTTTCAGCATATCAAGCCAGTTTGATTGAGAGGGTGTCATATCATTTTCATTTTATGAATTATCATTTTGAATCGCCGGGGAC
>DASYGQ010000221.1:0-9475 GCA_035999585.1 Bacteroidia bacterium
CAGGCTTGCAAAAGGCGATGAAAAACAGGTTGAGTCCGATATTGGCTCCGATACTCACCATTTTGATGGTCGCAAAACGGGCGGCCTTGTTTTGCTGGCGTAACCTTGCGAAAGGGATCGATGTAAATGCGTCGAGAGAGACAATGAGGGCAATCCAGACAATGAATTCAGGATGTTGGGGGTGGCGGATAATTTCCGAAAGAGGGCGGCTGAAGAAAAAAACCGGTAGCAGGAAAAGAAGGGTAGTGGCAAAAAGGGAAATAAGGGCAGTGGTATATACGGAGTCGGTATTTTCTTCCTTCGCGGAAAAATTAAATAACGCTGTTTCCATTCCATACGTCAGGATGATAAGCAGGAAAGAAATGTAGGCATAGAATTCGGCAAAAATTCCAAATTCAGCAGGCAGAAACATACGGGTATAGAGAGGAATCAGAAAATACCCGAGCAGGCGGCCGACAATGGTACTGAGTCCGTAAACGGCCGTTTGCCCGGCCAGCTTTTTAAGCGGGTTTGCCACTGATCTCTGAGGATAGGCTACGAATGTACGAATTTAAAAAGCCGGTGCAGATCCGATGCCGGCTGATTGGTAAACGCGCAACGTCCGGTTTTATTTTCCGGTGAAATTCGCCTTGCGTTTTTCCAGGAAAGCGGCGGTGCCTTCTTTCACATCTTCGGAGGCAAAACATTTCCCGAATTCATTGACCTCGGCCTTGAAGCCATCCACGCCATCGGTAAAGTAAGCATCGATCGTCCGGATGATGCCTGTGATTGCAAGTGGCGATTTGGATTTGATTTTTTCAAGCAGCTCCAGGCATTTGGGGAGAAGCTGATCGGGGGTGGTTACATAATTCACAAGTCCAAGATTCAAGGCTTCCGCGGCTCCGATCATATCCGCTGTCATCAGCAGTTCGGCAGCTTTTGTTTTGCCGATATACTGAATCAGTCTTTGTGTTCCCCCATAGCCCGGGATAAGGCCGAGGTTTACTTCCGGCTGACCGAATTTTGCATTGTCGGAAGCCACGCGGAGGTGACAGGCCATGGCAAGTTCGCATCCTCCGCCCAGAGCAAAACCGTTTACAGCGGCAATCACGGGTTTCACACATTTTTCAATGCTTTTGAAAACATCCTGTCCCGCCTGAGCCATGGCTTGTCCGTCGGATGCACCGAGGCCAATAAACTCACTGATATCAGCACCGGCTACAAATGCTTTGGGGCCTGCACCAGTTAAAATAATGCCTTTCACCGAAAGATCTGAAACAGCCTGCTTGATGGCCGCGCTGATTTCCACGATCGTTTTTCGGTTCAATGCATTCAGCTTATCAGGCCGGTTAATGGTGATCGTACAAATGTTGTTTTCGGTCGCATAAATCAGGTTTTCAAAGGATGCCATGGCGTAGTGCTTTTCGGTTTTTTAAGATGGAGTAAAAGTAAAGGAAAACTGGGTTCCATGATCACCCTTCATCTCGTATTTCCCGTCAAGCTGATCCACCAGTGATTCGATCAGGATAAGACCCAGGCTGCTGGCTTTGGACAAATCGAAACCGGCAGGCAAGCCTTTGCCATTATCAGCAACTGATATGGAAATCTGTTTTTCGGTTTGTACAACGGAAATAAAAATGGCGGAACCCGCTTGTCCGTCAAATGCATGTTTGTATGAATTGGTAATCAGTTCATTCAGGATCAGGCCGCAGGGAATGGCTTCAGAAACAGTCATAAATACATGAGGCACACTCAGTTCGATCTGAATCCGTGCGTCGTAATCAGCAAAAGAATTGCGTATTTCATGAATGAGGTCGGGCAGGTAGGCGTGGAGGTCTATTTCAGCGAGGGATTGGCTGCGGTATAGTTTTTCATGCACCAACGCCATGGACGTAACCCGGCTCTTGCAATCAAGCAGGATGTCCCGCGTATAATCATTGTTGGCGGAATTTATCTGAAGGCTCAGCAAACCGGAAATAACGGCAAGGTTGTTTTTAACACGGTGATGAACCTCAGCCAGGAGGGTTTCTTTTTCACGCAGCGAGGCCCTGGTGCTTTCTTCGGCTGCTTTCCGCTGGTCAATATAGACCAGAAGTTCCTGATGCCTGAGCTCATTGCTTTTGGTTACAAGATGAATGAAAAAGATGAGAAGGAGGACACTGGCAATGAGGTCGAATGCAAAAACCTGGCGGATATAAGCCTGGCTGAAGGCTGGCCCGGTAAACAGTTTCAGTTCACTGACCAGCATAATTACCACCAGGGCTGACATAAAGAAAAAATGAAACAGGAAGAATGCTTTTTGTCTGCGGAAGTCAAAGAGAAAGGCTGTGCACATAGCCGCCGGAAAGTAAAAGAAATAAACACCGCTTTCCTTCCCCAGGTAGGAACTGAAATAGAAGATAATCATGTTCACGGAAAATAAGAGGCAGCATGCAGCAGCATTGAAAAACCCGATACTATTTATGTATAATCCGACAGTCAGAAGCAGGGCTGCACCCGACAAAAGGAAGGCGGAATGATAATCGGAAAGAATGACAAGATTGGTAATTCCGGCAAGTATCAGGAAAAGTGTGATACCATGAAACTGGTTGATCAGAACTATACGGTTCCTGGTTGTCTCGTCCTTACCGTGATAGACGCCCAGGCTTGAAATGGAATTCCAGATTACTCTCATGAAAGAGCAAGTTCAGTAAATAATGGCAGAAAAAAAATGAAATTCAATCTTTCAGGAGTGATTCAATGAGCCGGGGGAAATGAAGGTGTTCAAGGTGACGGATTTTAAGAGCAAGAGATTCGGGAGTCTCTCCCGGGTCAAGAGCGCATTTGGCCTGAAACAGAACGGCCCCTTCATCATACCGTTCGTTCACACGGTGAATGGTAATACCGCTTTCGGTTTCACCAGCCTTGACAACAGCCTCGTGTACGTGCATGCCATACATTCCTTTGCCCCCGAATTTGGGAAGCAGGGCCGGATGGATGTTTATGATTCTGTTGGGATAGGCGTCTGTCAGGTATTTTGGCAGAAGCCAGAGAAAGCCGGCGAGCACAATCAAATCGGTTCCCGCATCTGCAAGCTTCTGAAGAAGGATTTGGCTGTTGTAAAAGGCGTCTTTCCCGTAAACTGTTACAGGTATTCCGAGTTTCTGCGCCTCTTTGATTATGCCGGCTTCCGGATTATTCACCACAATAAGAGCAACTTCAGCTCCTCCTCTTTCGCGGAAGTAACGAATGATGTTGAGGGTATTGGTCCCCTGTCCGGAAGCAAAGACAGATATTTTCTTCATCTGGCAAAAATAGTTTTTATATTCGTTGCCGAAAGACAGAAAGAAAACGGGATTTTCACCTTTTTCCGTATCTTCGCCCTTCGCATCTCAAAAACACATTGCGGGAACTGACTAAAAGAGACTGAACCGGCCGAATGACCGAAAAGCGCTTATTTTTTGCCATTTCTACAATAAATATATCTTTGCACCAAATTTATATAACTAAAACCAAAATAAAATGTCAGACATCGCAGCAAAAGTTAAGTCAATCATTGTTGACAAACTTGGAGTTGATGAAAAAGAAGTAACTCCTCAAGCCAGCTTTACAAACGATTTAGGAGCCGATTCTCTGGATACCGTAGAGCTGATTATGGAGTTTGAAAAGGAATTCAACATTGCCATTCCAGATGACCAGGCTGAAAAGATCAATACTGTAGGGGAGGCGATTACCTATATTGAAGCTAACGCAAAGTAATTTAACAGACGGTTATTTATTTAGTATGCAATTCAAACGGGTAGTAGTTACCGGTCTGGGAGCAATAACACCGCTCGGTAATAGTGTGACAGAATACTGGAACAACCTTATCGCCGGTGTGAGCGGAGCGGCACCTATTACCCGTTTTGATGCTTCTAAGTTTAAAACGCGGTTCGCCTGCGAAGTCAAAAATTTTAATCCGGAAGATTATCTCGACCGGAAAGAAGCAAGAAAGGTTGATCCTTTCTGTCATTATGGAATAGCCTCTTCTGTTCAGGCTGTTCAGGATGCCGGAATCACAAAGGACAACGTTAACCCCGACCGGGTTGGCGTCATCTGGGGCTCCGGTATCGGAGGACTCAAAACATTCCAGGATGAGGTTCTCGGATTTGGAAAAGGCGATGGGACTCCCCGTTTCAATCCTTTCTTTATTCCCAAAATGATTGCGGACATTTGCTCCGGACACATTTCAATCATGTTTGGATTCCGTGGTCCCAATTACACCACTGTTTCTGCTTGTGCTTCTTCAACCAATGCCCTGATTGATGCCCTTACTTATATTAAGCTTGGAAAAGCGGACATTATTGTATCCGGTGGTTCTGAAGCGGCGGTGAATGAATCGGGTATCGGTGGATTCAATGCCATGCATGCCCTTTCAACACGCAACGATTCTCCTCAAACCGCATCACGTCCATTCGACCTCGACCGCGATGGATTTGTACTCGGTGAAGGCGGGTGCTGCATTATTCTGGAAGAACTGGAACATGCGCAGAAACGCGGAGCAAAAATTTATGCAGAACTTGTCGGAGGCGGGATGACCGCTGATGCCAATCACATTACCGCACCCCATCCCGAAGGACTCGGCGCTCTGAATGTCATGCGCCTGTCGCTTGAGGATGCAGGCATGAAGCCTTCAGACATCGATTACATCAATGTTCACGGGACATCCACACCTCTGGGTGATATTGCTGAAACAAAGGCCATTCTCGGAGTATTTGGCGAGGATGCATACAAGCTCAATATCAGCTCTACAAAATCAATGACAGGCCACCTGTTGGGTGCAGCCGGAGCTATTGAAGCAACCGCCTGTATCCTGGCCATCCAGAACGACATTATTCCCCCTACCATCAATCACTTTACCGATGATCCGGCACTGGATTCACGGTTGAACTTTACGTTCCACAAAGCACAGAAGCGTCAGGTAAGAGCAGCACTGAGCAATACATTTGGTTTCGGCGGACACAACGCTTCCGTGATATTCAAGAAATTTTCCGCTTAAACAACACACTTGTTCAACCCAAGGGTTTATTTTTCGAAAGACAGAAAATTCTACGAATCGCTTCGAAATGTGCTGGGATTTTATCCCGGCAATCTCTCTCTGTACCGGAAAGCATTTACACATAGTTCAGCTGCTGCAGAGATAAAGGAGGGAGTAAAGGACAGTTATGAACGGCTCGAATTTCTCGGTGATGCAGTTCTCAGTGTGGTCATTGCCGACTATCTGTTCAAGAGGTTCCCATTCAAAGACGAAGGTTTTCTGACCAAGTTGCGATCTAAAATCGTAAGCCGTGCCCAGCTGAATAAATTATCTGTCCGCTTTGGCCTGCAGAAATTTATTGAGGCCGACTTCGGGTTTACCAAAAACAACCACTCGGTCAACGGCGACGTTTTCGAAGCCCTGATTGGAGCCATATATCTGGATAAAGGCTATGTATTCACCCATCGCTTTCTGCAAAACAAAGTAATACAGGAACACCTCGACATTGAGGAAATCGAGCAGACGGAAACAGATTTTAAGAGTAAGCTGATCGAATGGGCGCAGAAAGAAAAAAAGAATTTTGCGTTCGTCGTTGTCGAAGAGGTTATGAATGGCTCCGAAAAACAATACATCGTTGAAGCAAGGATTGACCAGGAAGCTTTTGGCAAGGGACAAAGCATATCCAAGAAAAAAGCGGAGCAGATAGCATCCGAACAGGCCGTTACCAAACTCATCGGTTAAGTCCCGCATTCGTACCTTCAAAAAATGAGCAAATTTACCCTGGATATCGAATACGATTTTGAGTTCATTCTCATCGGTATTTCCTGTCATGAAAAGGATTACCGGATATCCTGGGCTTTGCGTGAGAAACTGGCAGTTGACCTTTGCCGGGGCGAAGACATCGTTATCTCCTCCAAAAAGCAAGGGGAATCCGGAGCGTATGCCGTATTTGAGGCAATCAATGAAGAAAACGATTCAAGCATTTTTTTAGTCTCCAACCGGAGCGAATCCTCGTTCCTCATTCCGGAGCAGCGATCTGTTGATTATTTTATGATTGCCCGGGGAGGGTACGACTCGGAAAATCAGGAAGAAATTGTGCAGCAGATACGTGAAATACCCTTTGTCCTCACAGCCTTTGCAATTGACCCGAAAAGCCTGAAATCGAGGCAGAATCTGATTTTTTAACGCAGGTTAAATTACCTTTAAAGGCTCCGCAATTCCAAACACATTCGTACATTCGTAAAAGCATCAGTTCACGCTCATGCGAACATCCATTTTACCATACTATGAAAGAAAACAAAACGAAAATTGTTGCGACCATGGGACCTGCAACGGCCTCCTATGAAGTGCTGAAAGACATGATTGCTGCAGGAGTAACCATTTGCCGTCTGAATTTTTCACATGGCGATTATGAAGCTGTCAGGCAAACAATACAACATATACGGGCAATTAACAAGGAACTTGGATGCAATGTTGGTCTGCTGGCCGATTTACAGGGTCCCAAGCTTCGCATCGGCGTAGTGAAAGACAATGGAGTGGAACTTGTCGCCGGACGGGAGATTGTTATTACAACCGAAGAATGCGAAGGCACTGCCGAACGCGTTTACATCACTTATCCGCAGTTCCCCTCAGATGTTGCTGTAGGTGATAAAGTACTGATCGATGATGGAAAAATAATGCTGGAGGTAAAAGCCACAAACAGCAAAAATGAGGTGAAGGCGATTGTTGTTTTTGGAGGTATTCTTTCTTCTAAAAAAGGAGTAAACCTTCCCAATACCCGAATCTCCTTGCCCTGCCTGACTGTCAAAGACAAAAAAGATCTGGACTTTGCACTCGAGCAAAATGTAGACTGGGTGGCCCTTTCCTTTGTCCGCTCAGTGACCGATATTGTTGAACTGAAGGAAATCATCCGGAAAAATGGCGGCCGGGCCCGTGTAATTGCCAAAATTGAGAAACCGGAAGCGAT
The DNA here is from genome assembly GCA_035999585.1 of Bacteroidia bacterium. Taxonomy (GTDB): domain Bacteria; phylum Bacteroidota; class Bacteroidia; order Palsa-965; family Palsa-965; genus Palsa-965. The sequence goes on from DASYGQ010000221.1 coordinate 6,942, forward strand.
CAACGAAATTGACAATATCATTGATATGACCGATGGAATTATGGTGGCGCGGGGCGACCTTGGCGTGGAGCTTCCTTTTGAGCAGGTTCCCATGATTCAGAAAATGCTGGTGAATAAATGCATTGCGGCTTCCAAGCCCATTATTATCGCCACCCAGATGATGGAGAGCATGATTACAAATTTTGCCCCTACCAGAGCCGAAGTCAATGATGTGGCCAACGCTGTAATGGATGGAGCTGATGCGGTGATGCTGAGCGGAGAAACATCGGTTGGCAAATACCCTGTTAAAGTGATTGAGGCCATGCAGCGTATTATATCCCGGGTGGAGGAAGAAGAAATAATTTACCACCGTGAACATGCTCCGGTATTGAAAACCCAAACGTTTGTTTCGGATTCAATATGTTATACTGCCTGTGTCATGGCGCATCAGGCCGATGTAAAAGCGATCATTTCGATGACCAATTCGGGATACACCGCTTTTAAATTAAGCAGTCACAGGCCCAAAGCGAATATTTATATTTTTACCGATAACCGGTCACTGCTTACCTCGCTTAGCCTGGTATGGGGCGTCACAGGGTTTTACTACGACAAATACGAAAGCACGGATCAGACAATCACGGATCTGAGTTTGTTTTTGAAAACGGAAAAAAGGGTCACCACCGACGACATGGTGATAAATATTGCCAGCATGCCCATGAAGGAGCGCGGAAGGACAAACATGCTAAAGCTTTCCATTATCCATTAATATCAATCAAGGATTTTAAAAAGGAACCCATGGACAAAACGAACATTACAACAGCATTTACACTGGATGGTTTTAAGATTGAGAAAAACCTTGGCGTTGTCAGAGGAGTAACCGTGCGTTCACGCAGTGTTTTCGGGAATATCGGTGCCGGATTCCAGACTATTTTCGGAGGCAATATCTCCATCTATACCGAGCTGTGTGAAAAAGCCCGGGAGGAAGCCTTTCAAATTATGTGCACACATGCCGATCAGATGGGAGCCAATGCCATCATTGGTATGCGTTATGATGCAAATGAAGTGATGGCGGGTGTTACGGAAGTGCTTGCTTATGGAACAGCGGTGGTGATACAACGCGCATAAATCAGGTAATGCAGCTTAATCTGTGTCCATCAGGTTCTGAAGCGCTTCCTGTAATTCGTTATAGGTCTTCCGGTTATTTTTGTTGATCTCCATGCCCTTTTTATAGGCGTCTGCTGCCCGGCTTGTTTCTCCCAGCTGCTCCAGTAAAGCACCAAGCTTATGGTAAGCTCCGGAATACTGTTCGTTGCGTTTCAGAATGGTTTCGATCTGACTGGCCGCCTGATGAATCTTTCCTTCTTTCTCGTATTCGAGAGCCAGCGCATAATTCAAAAAATCATCCAAAGGTTCAGACCGTAACATTTTCTGGATCTGCTGGATACGTGTGGATTCCATAATTGTAAAAATAAAAAAAATCGGGCAGCTTGCTTGCATGAACAACGAAACGCAAAAGAGCCTTCGGGATGAAATTTTAGCGATATTTGCATCATTGTCAGCCCCGTGTGGTATATAAAACGTTCTTTTATGCAGCACAGAATATCCTGACACTTAATCCCTGATCGAAACTTGTCAGACGAAAAGAAAAAACGAAAATTACTTGATCGGCTGAAGGTCAAATACCGGATGGTGCTCCTGAACGACGACTCTTTTGCGGAAAAGTTTTCGTTCCGGCTGACAGCACTCAATGTGTTTATTGCTGCCGGGGTCATATCAATCGTGATGATCACCCTCGTTACAAGTGCCATTGCGTTTACACCGCTACGGGAATTCATTCCCGGATATTCAGCGGAAGTAGCCACCAAACGCGACCTCATTGCCCTCACCCTCAAGTCCGATTCATTAGCCCAGGCAGCCAAAGCCAGGGAAGAATATATTAAGAACCTCACGAACGTGCTGAACGGCTATTCAGAACCCAAACCGGTTAAAAACCGGACCGATTCAACAAAGAGGTATAAAAAACTGAACCTGAAAAATTCAAAAGAAGACTCCCTGTTCAGGCAAGGATATGAAAATCAGGATAAATATACCCTCACTATCAATGCCTCGGCCAAAGGCAAAAACAGCATAGCCGGTTTCTTTTTCTTTTCACCTCTGAAAGGGTATGTGACCTCCTCCTTCAGTGCAGCAACAGGGCATTATGGCGCTGATATTGTTGCTGCTGAAAACGAACCGGTCAAAGCGGCGCTGGATGGAACAATCGTATTCTCCGGATGGACAAGCGAAACCGGATATGTGATTCAAATTCAGCATTCGAACAATCTCATTTCAATCTACAAACACAACTCAGCATTATTGAAAAAGACTGGAGAATATGTGAAGGCAGGCGAACCGATTGCCATTGTTGGTAATTCAGGTGAACAAAGCACCGGCCCGCACCTTCATTTTGAACTTTGGTATAATGGAAGTCCTATTGATCCGCAGGATTACATTGTTTTTTAGAACCTGAAAGCGGAAAACGAAACACCCGAACGCAAAGCATTGAGCACCAAACC
>DASYGQ010000174.1:0-3996 GCA_035999585.1 Bacteroidia bacterium
CACAGGCGGTGCTATGAAAGCACAGAACATCGACTCACTCACCACCCGGCAGGCGGTTCGGATTGTTCATGAAGATACGGTTATCAAATGGGTCAAGTTCCGTCTGACAGGCTATGACGCCAATGGAAGAATTATATTTGCAGGGAACATGAATAAAGCCAGACAGAAAAACGGACCCTGGCTTTATTTCGGGCCTGAGGGGCGTTATGTATGCTGGGGAATGTTCAGGCGGAATCAAAAGAATGGATGGTGGCAGCAGCTGAATGACGGCTGTCGGGTGAAATACAAAAATGAAAAAATAATCAAACGCACTTGTACACCCAAAACATGAGCATCGCACAAAACATCCTTGAACTGAAAGAATCGCTGCCCAAGGGGGTTGAACTGGTGGCAGTCACAAAAACGCACCCTTTGAAGCTGCTGCAGGAAGCCTACGCAGCCGGGCAAAAGCAGTTTGGAGAAAACCGCGTTCAGGAGATGGGCGAAAAGCAAACGCTTCTGCCCAAAGACATACGCTGGCATCTCATCGGCCATTTACAAACCAATAAAGTAAGAGAAGTGGCGTCTTATATAAGCCTGATCCATTCGGTGGACAGCATCCGCCTGCTCGAAGAGATCAACAAGCAAGCCCTTAAAAACGGAAGGACAATCGATTGCCTGCTTCAGATATTTATTGCCTCAGAGGAGACAAAATTCGGCCTGGAGATCCGGGAAGCGGAAGCGCTGCTCCATTCGGGTGTTTTTGGCCTGTTAAAGAATATCCGTGTACGCGGATTGATGGGAATGGCAACCAACACGCCCGACACCCATCTCGTGAGAAAAGAATTTGCTTCGTTAAGAGCCTTTTTCGAAAGCCTGAAAAAAGAACCGTCCACTCCCAATTTCCAGCCCGATATCCTTTCCATGGGCATGAGCAGCGACTACCGCATTGCCATCTCCGAAGGCAGCACACTCATTCGTGTGGGGAGTGCCATTTTCGGCCAGCGCTGATGCGCAATAAATTGTAATTTAGTGCCGATCAAATATTCTAACGATAAGGACCGCGGATTTTCATGATTGATTATGATTTGTTATGATTGGATTTTACCATAACAGATCAGGAAAGTCAGCGGTCAAATGAGTTCCATTCATGGAGTACATCGGAAAACGCATTTCATACGTACGCAAGGAAGACGAGCTGAGCATCGTGATTTCAGCCTATTCGGATAGAAAGAAAAACGCCGTTATGCTGGCCTGGTTTATTGCCTGGTCGGTTGGCGGGCTTGCCATGTTCATATACCTGTTCAAGGCACCCGACACCCAGCTTCGTACCATGATTCTGGTATGGCTTGGATTCTGGCTTTATTTCGAATACAAGGTGTGGAAAGCTTATACCTGGAGACGCTTTGGAAAAGAAATCATCAAGATTGGGAAAGGGCATTTGTTTTACAAACGCGACAATCGTGGCCAGGGTAAAGTTCAGACTTTTCAAACGGAGTTTATCCAGGACCTCGGTAAATACCAGGGTCGTCAAAGCGATATCGTAAGTAATTTCATGAATTCCTATTGGGTCATCGCCGGCGAAACCATTTCGTTCAAATACTATGGGAAAGAAATACTGATGGCGATGCAGCTTGAAGAAAAAGAGCTGTCGAAATTACTGGAGCTCATCCGGAATGAAATCAAAGATAAAAACTGATTTTCAAGAATTCAAAAAGCAACATATGGAAATTGGTACTCTAATTTTGAATGACATAATTCTTCTGATAGGAATGGGCGCAATTAATTTTTTAATGGATTTTGCCAAAAAAAAGGGGAGTAATTTAGCTGATAAACAGGACGTAGCCTTCCTAACACGAGAGATTGAAGGTGTAAAAAATGGATTCACGGCAGATAATGAGCATTTGAAAGCTAACCTCCAGATGGTAATTAACAACCAGCTACAACACTCGAATGAGGAAAGAAATGCTATTATCAGTTTTTACGAAAACTACAGTAAGTGGCTAAACATTGGACTTCTTGATTTCGTACCAACTGGGTATAACCGCAATAAAATTGATGATCTTATCGAAAAGAGTAGATCATTAAATGATTACCATAGACAGACCAATATTGCTCAAAGCAGAGTATATCTTCTGGTGGACAATCAAAAAATAATTAATTTATCCAATGAATTAGTTATGGAGATGCTCAAATTCAACCATTGGACACAGAATATTATTCTGAACTTACAGCTTAACCTAGAAAGTGATAAAACGAGGTTTGAAATGTTCATGATCCTATCGAAAATGAAACCACTGCCTGCGGAAGCACTTGAAATAGCTAGTGAGGAGAAAGAGCTGCTTGCCAAGAAAAAGCAAATTTGTGACGGCTATTATCATGGGATTTCAATCGAATTCGATAAAGTACTTAAAATCCAGTCTCAATTTGCAGTTGAGATAAAGGCTTATCTCAGCAAATTAAAAGGGAAATAGTCTCATTGATATCAAGCGTTTAAACAAAAGCGCCTCTAGATTAATGGAGACGCTTTTGTTATTAGGTTACAAATGATTTGTGTGACTGCTACATAATTCCCTTCAGCAGAGTCGTTTTTCCATTCTGTAATGCTGAATGATTCCCCACATCAGATAGGATTTAGCGAGTACAGAGTATCCGTTGCGCTCATAAAAAGTGACTGCTTTTTCGCGTGCTTCCAATACCATTCGTTTTTTCCCTGCAGCACGTGCCATCGTTTCGAAATGTGCGATCAGTAAATTGCCGATTCCTTTTCCCTGACAATCATCCCGGATCCCCATGTAACGCAACTGAGCTTCCTCGCTGCTGTTATACTGCATACGGCAAACACCCACCACCTCACCTTCATCCGAAACGATCATGGCATGAATGGCTGTCGGCTCCAGCTCGTCTTTTTCGCTTCCCGGAGGTTGGTTCCAGGGTTTGCGGAGTACGTCGAAACGCAATGCGTAATAGCGTACAAAATCGCCAGGAGTTTGAGGAGCAACAACTTTCATAAAGAATAAAGAATCAGAATTTGGAACGTGTCCGGCGCTTGTAAGGGATCTTGTAGTTCACGTTCAGTGTGATGAACATGTAAGCATCCTTGTACTTGGGATTTCCGCGTTCCTGACCGGTGGCCGTTTGGTTTGCGCCAGGGTAATGATCCACTCCGGCCGGGTAGGCATGCAGTGACGGATTGGCGAAATAAGCGGCAATGGGACCTTTCGCTGCGAGGATGGCGGAATTGTCGTAATACACGCCGCTCACATCATCAATGTAATCGGTAAAGGTGTAGCGTACTCCATATTCAATGCCCACACCCCATTTCTGGTCGATGCCGTATTTGGCACCAAGACCGAGGGGAATGCACATGCTGACGGGTGAATATTTTCTGGGACCACCTGGCATGCCTTCGCCTTCTGTACTGAGAGGGCGTAGGGAATACCATTTACCATCGGTGTATTTGCCTTTGGGATCAAACCAGAAAGCGCCGATACCGCCGAAGAAATAGGCCTGAATATCTTTGCGTTTCATCCCGTGAACATTCTTAAGGCGGTAAAGGTGACCACCCCGGTCCTGTGTGAAGTAACCCTCGAAGCGGCCGGATAATTCCAGCAAAGGGCTTTTGAAATTGAGGTTCCGGTTTTGACGGTAAGGCTCCTGAGTGAGTTTGTCATCACCATTCAGCTGTGCATAGGTCAGGTTGACCATAGCAGCCCAGTAACGGTTTGTTTTATAGCGGACACCGAATCCGACAACCGGACGGGTCACTGAGAAATTGAGGTCTTTTACAAAATGCGTTCCAACCTGATTGGCGCCACCCAGATCTCCCAGGAAATTATCGGCACCTACATTCAGAACAAGTTCGTATTTATAGCGCTTCCGGCGAAACTGGGCATCCGCCAGCAAGGGGACGATCAGGAGGAGAACGACTATCAGCCTTTTATTCATGTATATCTTTCGGAACACGTGGATTTATCTCTACAAATATATAAAAATCAGGTATATGACAAGCAAATG
>DASYGQ010000192.1:0-6384 GCA_035999585.1 Bacteroidia bacterium
CATCGAAATTTACTCAAAATTGAATCAAAGTCCGGAATGAGAAAATTGAAACCCTAACGCTCGGCATTATATTTTAATATCACGGAAAATCATTTGCAGTCCAGCTGCCAAAAGGCTTGGCGCCAATTATCTGTATCTTCGTTAAGCAGAAAATGGAAATAAGGGAATTACTAGAAAAATACTGGGGCCATACCACCTTCCGGTCTTCGCAAGAGGAAGTCATCACCCATGTCATGTCCGGGGAAGACACGCTTGCCCTGCTGCCAACAGGAGGTGGGAAGTCCATTTGCTATCAGATTCCCGGCCTGGCGATGGAAGGTCTTTGCATCGTTGTATCACCACTTATTGCTCTCATGAAGGATCAGGTTCAGAACTTGAATAGCAGAGGCATTAAAGCCATGGCTATCAATTCGGCCATGAACAAAAGAGAAATCGATATTGCCATGGACAATTGTGTTTATGGCAATTATAAATTCCTATACCTGAGCCCCGAACGTCTTAGCACGGATATATTTAAGGCCAGGGCGCCAAAAATGAAAGTAAATCTCATTGCTGTGGATGAAGCGCATTGCATCTCACAATGGGGATATGATTTCCGTCCTGGGTACCTCAAAATTGCCGAATTGAGAGAACTGCTTCCTAAAGTGCCCGTACTTGCTCTGACCGCAACGGCAACCGTTGAAGTAGTGGCTGATATTCAGAAAAAACTGCAATTCCGGAATGGAAAAATTGTCCGGAAAAGCTTTGAACGAAAAAACATTGCCTACGTAGTAAAGAAGCAGGAAGACAAACTCGCTAGGCTCCTTAAGATCTGCAATAATATTCAGGGAACCGGCATTGTGTATGTACGTAACCGCCGTAAAACGCAAGAAACCGCGAATTATCTGCAGAGCCATAACATATCCGCCAGCTTTTACCACGCCGGTCTGCCTTCCATGATGCGGGAACAAAGGCAGGAAGCCTGGATGAACAATGGTATACGTGTAATGGTTTGCACAAATGCATTCGGGATGGGGATCGACAAAGCGGAAGTGCGTTTTGTCGTTCATCTCGATTTGCCTGATTGTCCCGAAGCCTACTTTCAGGAAGCAGGACGTGCAGGACGCGATGAGCGCAAAGCTTTTGCAGTCTTGCTATGGAATGAACAGGACAAACAGGAGCTGGAAGAAAATATCCAGAACAGCTTCCCTCCCATCACGGAGATCAAACAAAATTACCAGGCACTCGCTAATTACTATCAGCTTCCGGTAGGCTCCGGGGCCGGTCAGAGCTTCGATTTTGACATCGCCCGTTTTTGCGACATCTATAAACTCAAACAACTCAGTGTTTTCAACTCCTTCAAGTTCCTGGAACGCGAGGGGTACATTGCCCTCACGGAAGCTTTTTTTCAGCCTTCCCGCATTCATTTCCCAAAAGGAAAAGAGGCACTCTACAAGTTCCAGGTGGCCAATCAGAAATATGACGAAATCATAAAGCTGATACTTCGTTCGTATTCCGGGACTTTTGAGCAGTATGTAAAGATCAATGAAATGGATCTCGCAAAAAGGGCTGGTATCAGCAGAGACACGATTGTCCGCACACTCGAATACCTCAATAAAATGCAGGTTCTTTCCTGGATACCTCAGACCGAACTGCCACAAATTATTTTTACACAGGAACGATGCGATGCCAAAGACGTTCGCATCTCTCCGGAACATTATGCAGAGCGCAAACAAAAAGCGCTTGCAAGGATGGATAGCATTGTCAACTATTGCACTTCCGATCACCGCTGCCGCAGCCGGTTACTCCTGGCCTATTTTGGCGAAACAGATTCTGCCGATTGCGGACACTGTGACGTTTGCCTGGAGGAAAAACAAAAACAGTTTACCCACGAAGAGTTTGATCAAATCCTCACCGATATCGTTAGTCTTGTCAGCATCAGGCCACATACCTTGCAGGAGCTCGTTGACGATATAGCCGAACACAGGGAGGAAAAAGTGCTGAAGGTCATCCGCTGGCTGCTCGACAACAATGAAATCCATTACGATGCGGACCATAAGTTGTTATTCAGCAAATAACCCCTTTTACATGCCCTATGAAACTGGAACGGGATTTTTACAGAAGAGAGGATGTGGTGAGGATCAGCAAGGAATTGCTGGGGAAATCCCTCTTCACCAGAATCGGAGGCAAAACCACTTCCGGAATTATCATCGAAACGGAAGCCTATGCGGGTGTGAATGATAAAGCCTCACATGCTTTTGGTGGGCGTCGCACCGCCCGAACCGAAACCATGTTCGGAAACGGAGGTTTCGCATATGTTTATCTGTGTTATGGCATCCATCACCTTTTTAATGTGGTGACAAATTCGGCCGAAGTGCCGCATGCGGTTCTCATCAGGGCTATTTTACCTGAAAAAGGCCTTTCAACCATGCTAGAACGCAGGCACAAGGAAAAACTTGTTCCCTCTCTTTGCGCCGGCCCCGGAACCGTTTCGGAAGCATTGGGCATAAAGGTGAGCCATACAGGCACTGATCTAACCGGCAAAACCATTTGGATTGAAGACCGGGGATTAAAGATTCCAAACCAGTCCATTGTCGCAGGCCCACGGGTAGGAGTGGATTACGCAGGGAAAGACGCATTATTACCTTACCGTTTCCGGGCCAAAATCAGATAATGAACAACCAGCTTGTTAATAAAACATGTTGTTGCATGATGGAGATTCCATCAAATAGACTTTCTTTGTTATAATAAGAAAAAGCGGCACATGAAAAAAAACCTTACCTACGGCCTTCTCATCACAATGTCTCTGTGCTTCCTGTCTCTCTCCTCCAAAGCATGTGACAAAGTAATCAAAAACACCAAAAGCTCTAAAAACGCAAAATACCACAAGAAGTAAACTTCCTCTGTACTTTCAGCTGCCTCATTCTCCTGAAGCATGAAACTATTTTCCGCGTATCTTTACCGGAATGAGACCAGCACAAAATCAATCCCGAATACCCGAAGAGGAATTTCAAAAATGCATACAGGTGCTCCGTTCCGGAGGCACTATTCTATACCCTACCGATACAGTCTGGGGCATTGGATGTGACGCAAAAAATGAAAAAGCCGTAGAAAAAGTTTATGCCATCAAACAGCGCAGCGATTCAAAAAGTCTGATCGTATTGCTGCATGACGAAAGCATGCTCAATAAATATGTTCATGAAGTCCCCGGCGTGGCCTGGGATCTGATTGAACTCAGCGAAAAACCCCTCACCATCATTTTCGACCAGGTTGGCGGTATGGCTCCCAATGTGGTTGCTGCAGACGGCAGCTGTGGCATCCGGATCTGTAAGGAGGAATTCTGCAACCGGCTCCTTCATAAGTTCGGCCGGCCGCTGGTCTCCACCTCTGCCAATATTTCAGGCAAGCCCACTCCTCACAATTTCAGAGAAATCAGCGAAGAGATACGAAACGCGGTGGATTATGTGGTCGACTGGCGCAGAGAAGAAAATGCTCAGTTTGAACCGTCTACAATCATGCGCCTGAAGAACGACGGGCAAATTGAAATCATTCGGAAATAACCTTTCGACTCTCCACAAATTCCATTTTGAGGCCATTGAGCCGAAAGAAACAGATTTGTGGGAAATATTAAATTTGCCGAAAACTAGCCCCTTGAAAGCCCAGCTGAACCATCCTGTTTTTGCCGTTATATCGGACTGCGCTGCGGAAATGAAAGCGGATGCCTATGTCATCGGAGGCTGGGTGAGGGATTTATTACTGAAACGGCCTTGCAAAGACATAGACATTGTGTGTACAGGCAGCGGTATTGAACTGGCTGAACGGGTGGCTCTCCAAATGGGAGGCCTGCAGGTCACCGTCTTCAAAAATTTCGGCACCGCCCAGATCAAATCCAATGATTTTGAGATTGAATTCGTCGGAGCCCGTAAAGAGTCTTACAGAAGCGAATCCCGCAAACCGATCGTCGAAAATGGCTCACTGGAAGATGATCAGAACCGGCGAGATTTTACCATCAATGCCCTCGCCATTTCGCTGAATGCGAAAAACTACGGTGAATTCCTGGATCCGTTCCAAGGTCTTAAAGACCTGCAGGAAAAACTAATCCGGACTCCACTCGACCCCGACATCACATATTCCGACGACCCTTTGCGTATGATGCGGGCTATTCGCTTTGCTTCACAGCTTGGATTTACGATCCATCCGGATTCACTTCATTCCATTGCAAAAAATAAAGAACGCATCCGCATCATTTCCAAAGAGCGTATCGCCGACGAGCTGAATAAGATCATCCTTTCTCCCGTGCCCTCTATAGGTTTCAAACTTCTCTTCGATACCGGCTTGCTCAGAATCATCTTTCCGGAAATGACCCTGCTTCATGGAGTTGAATTCATTGACGGGAAAGGACACAAAGATAATTTCTATCATACCCTTCAGGTGCTTGATAACATCTGTGCAAGCACAGATGACCTTTGGCTCAGATGGGCAGCCATCCTGCACGACATTGCAAAACCCCAAACCAAACGATTTGAGAAAGGACATGGATGGACATTTCACGGACATGAAGACCGGGGATCCCGTATGGTTCCTAAACTGTTCGCAGAGCTGAAGCTTCCGCAAAATGAGAAAATGAAGTATGTACAAAAGCTTGTGCTGCTTCACCTCCGGCCTATTGTGCTTGCCAAAGAAGGTATTACCGATTCTGCTATCCGACGCCTACTCTTTGAGGCCGGTGATGACATCGATGACCTCATGAAGCTTTGTGAAGCGGACATCACGTCGAAAAATGAGGTTAAAGTAAAACGCTATCTTCAGAACTTTGAGCTTGTAAGGGAAAAGCTGAAAGAGATCGAACTGAAGGATCAGGTGAGGAACTGGCAGCCACCCATCAGCGGAGAACATATCATGCAAACTTTCGGAATCCCGGCTGGCCGGGAAGTTGGAATTATCAAAACAGCCATCCGGGAAGCCATTTTGGATGGCCTCATACCCAATGAAAAGGAAGCTGCTCATCAATTAATGCTTCAGGAAGGCCTGAAGCTTGGGTTAAAACCCCAGGCTTGATAGCCCAAAGCTTCACAAAGAATTCAGATTTTATTAAATTTGATCCGGCATAACCCTAAAACCGGTTTTGCGACCGTCAAGACGGCTCCAGTTATAACGAAGGCAGGCTTACCGGTTTCATTCATTAACCAAAATCAGAAGCAGGAAATGGCTACATATAGATTCCGTGTTACGTTTGAAGAACATGAAGATGTTTACAGGGAAATTGAAATTAAGGTTACACAGACCTATGAGGATTTTCACAGGGCGATTCAGGAAGCGATAGGTTTTGACAATTCAAAGCCTGCCTCTTTTTTCATGAGTGATGATTATTGGAGAAAAGGAATTGAGATCGCATCTGAAGCACGTAAAACAACGGATGAGGATGATGAAGACCTTCCTCCTCATCGCCGGCCTGCTCCGGTGAAACTCATGAGCAAGACGAAAATTGCCGGAACAATCGAAGATCCCCATCAGAAAATCATTTATGTTTTCGACCCTGCCGCTTTGTGGACGCTTATGATCGAACTCATCAAAATTGGGGAGGATGCACCCAAGGTCAATTACCCAAAATGTGTAAAGACCGTGGGCATTGCACCGAAACAGTATAAAGTCTCCACACTGCCTCCTCCTGTTGAAGAAGACGATGACATCGAAGATGACAAAGACAAAAAAGAAAAAGCCTTCCATGCGGAAGAAGCCTATGATGAGGAAAACGACGAGGATGAAGATGCGCTGACAGAAGGTGATGACGATGAACCGGCAGCAGAAGGGGAAGAACCCGCTGAAGAAGGAAGTCACGAGGAGGATGTGATTGAATAAGATAAAACAGCCTGCTCCCGCCGGGCAACTCACCCACCACCGCTGAATGCATACATTGCTGGTCATTACGGGCTCAACGGCTATTGGCAAAACGGCATTGGCCATTCAGCTGGCACAGGAACTGGGCACAGAAATCCTTTCCGCCGACTCCAGGCAATTTTTCCGGGAAATGAATATCGGGACGGCAAAGCCAAGCAAAAAAGAACTGGCAGCGGTACCCCATCATTTCATCAATAACTTAAGCATACACGACGATTATGATGCAGGCAAATATGAATCCGAAGCCATATATCTGCTGGATCGCTTGTTTCAAGATAAGTCTGTAGTGATTTTGTGCGGAGGCTCAGGCATGTATGTCGATGCCGTTTGTAAAGGTTTTGATCCCCTGCCTGACATTGATGAAAAATACCGGCAGCAATTAAACGAGTTATACAAAGCAGAAGGCCTTACTGTCCTGCAGCAACTCCTTCATAAACACGATCCCGAGCATTATAATTTTGTGGATCTGAATAACCCACACCGGCTGATCAGAGCGCTGGAAATTTC
>DASYGQ010000236.1:0-7502 GCA_035999585.1 Bacteroidia bacterium
AACCTTAGCGTGAACCGGGTGCCGAGAAGGGTGGAGGAAATGAATACACGCCCATCACCCTGTACTTCTGCCACCAGTCTTTCATTGAAGTCGTTGATTTCCTTTTCAGTCAGCTTTCTGCTTGTTTTTGGAATATAACGATACGTGACAACCGAGAGTTCCGGTTCGGGACCGGTTTCGAACCCAAGTTTTTGCACCTCCTTGTAAAAATACTGCGCAAGCAACAGCTTTTCTTCAAGAGCGGCCCGGAATGGTTTTAAACCATGAAGCTTCAGAGGAAGCCAAAGCCGGAGCCCCCTGAAATGCTTGGTGAGTTCAGCGGAAAGATTAGCCGGAGATAATTCCTCTTCATGCTCAGGCTTTGCATCCTGCAGGTAATTCGCCATGTAATGATGGGCCCGCTCTAGGTCTTCCGATTTTTTAACCAGCACCACTCCAAGTCCATAAGGCAGGAATAAGCCTTTGTGAGGATCCATCACCAGCGAATCGCTTAGTTCAAGGCCAGCCAGTTTTTTCTTCCCTTCCGGGCAAAGCATAAAAAAACCACCGTAAGCTGCATCAATGTGAAACCACATGCTGTACTTTTTAGCAATGCGGCCAATATTTGCGAGAGGATCAATATTGCCGGTATCTGTTGTGCCAGCGGAAGCAATGACAAGCCAGGGGCGAAGACCGGCTTTCCGATCGGTCATTATTTGTTTTTCAAGTTCAAGACAATCCATCCGCCGTTGATCATCCAGGGGAACCTGCCTGATTACACTTTCTCCCAAACCGGCAATGCGAATGGCTTTAGCAATACAGTGATGTGCATGCTCCGTCATGTAAATAACTCCTTTTTCGATATCACGTGCACGAATCTGTTGTGCATCGCGGGCAGTGACAATTGCGCTCAGGTTTGCAAGACTTCCTCCTGAGGTGAGATTGCCTGCAGCTGTTTTGGGATAACCAACCAGTTCACACATCCAGCGAAGCAGCATATTTTCAAGCCTCACAGCACCCGGGGATGTAAAATAAAACCCTGAATAGCGGTTAAAAATATCCGCCATGTAATCGCCGAGTGCTGAATAATAAAGACCACCGCCTGGTATGTAACCCAGATGGCCTCCAGAAGCAGGGTTCAAACCTGGAGTATCCACATTTTTTTGAAGCAGTTCAATGGCCTTTCCTATTTCAATTGGATTTTCTGAAATGGGCGAATCCAGCAAGGCTATGCCACGGTCTGGCGTATTCACAAAAGCCTTGACTGTGCCAATCTCTTTTAAGAATGCTTCTGTATAATTGACAACCTCTTTCCTTGTCTCCTTCCGCTCGTGGGCTGAAGGTTCGAGTTCATTGGCTGTTTTTTCGAGTTCCCGAATGCGTTTGATCATGTTTTTTATCCAGCCTTTAAGGGCTGCTTATGCAAATCTACATTAAAATGATCAGGCTGAAAAAGCTCCTCAAAATGTGAAGAACTTTGTTGAAAGACGGCCTTTCGAACCAGGGGATAGCTGTTGGCTTTTGCCGTTCTTTGCTGGCAATTCAACATTAAAAGAGTATTTTATTTATTTGCCAGCCGGCGGGTATTCATTTTAAAAAAAATCGATTGTCGTCAGAATTCATCCTTGTTTGTGTCCTGGTGTATTCCTTGGTATTGTTTGGGGTTACCTATCTGACTTCGCGCAATGCCGACAATGCCAGCTATTTTGTCGGTAACCGTTCATCCCGCTGGTACCTGGTTGCCTATGGAATGATAGGGGCCTCACTCTCAGGTGTTACATTCATGTCGGTACCCGGTGATGTGGGGAAAGGATCTTTTTCCTATTTCCAGATGATCATGGGCTATATGCTTGGATACACTTTTATTGCACTCGTCTTGTTGCCGCTCTATTACCGCCTCAATCTGACATCTATTTATACGTTTCTCAAGCAGCGTCTAGGCCCCAGTTCTTACCGCACAGGAGCCTTCTTCTTTATTCTGTCCCGTGTGATCGGCGCTTCATTCCGTCTGTATATTGTGGTAAACGTTTTGCAGATCTTTGTATTCGATGCCTGGGGCGTGCCTTTCTGGGTGACGGTACTTTCATTTATACTTATGATTCTTGCCTATACATACAAGGGTGGGGTTAAAACAATTGTGTGGACAGATACACTCCAGACCACATTTATGCTTTTGTCCTTGCTCTTATCCGTGGTCCTGATTTGCCGCGAGTTGAATCTGGATTGGGGAGGACTCGTATCTACAATCCGGAAGAGTCCTATGTCATCTGTTTTTGTGGGCGACTGGCATGCGAGGACCTTTTTCCCAAAACAGTTTTTCGGCGGCATGTTCATTGCAATTGCTATGACTGGATTGGATCAGGAAATGATGCAGAAAAACATCAGCTGCCGTTCTGTTGGAGAGGCGAAAAAAAACATGATTACCTTCAGCATTATTCTGCTGGTGGTCAACTTAATTTTTCTTTGCCTCGGTGTTCTTTTGTATCAATATGTGCAGGCAAAGGGACTTAGTATACCTCAACGAACAACGGATGATTTGTTCCCGACTATCGCTCTCAAATCACTGGGCAGCCTGTCGGCTCTCTTTTTTATTTTCGGACTTATTTCAGCAGCCTATCCGAGCGCCGACGGAGCGCTGACCGCACTTACAGCCTCATTCTGCATCGACTTCCTGAACTTTGAGCAGCGCAGCGAATGGACAGAAGAAAAGAAAACCAGGATACGACATTTTGTCCACATTGGTTTTGCAGCTGCATTGCTGCTTGTCATTGTGGTATTCCGGCTGATCAACAATGAGGCTGTTGTGAAGCAATTATTCAGGGTGGCAAATTATACCTATGGGCCTTTGCTGGGTTTGTTTATGTTTGGAATTCTCACACGACGAAGGGTGACTGACAAGCTGGTTCCTTTCATCTGCCTGCTTGCTCCGGTCATTTGTTACGTGCTGGATTCCAATTCAAAAGAGTGGCTGAGCGGATATCAATTCGGAAATGAACTGCTCATTCTCAACGGGCTGCTCACGTTTGCAGGCTTGTATGCAATAAATTCAGGCAACCTGGTTACCGAATAATTTATTTCTTTCTTACGATCATCAGGCCGTCGCGGATAGGGAAAAGCACATTTTCAACGCGGTTATCATTCATTACCTTGGTATTGAAGGCAACAATAGATTTGGTGTCTTCATCACCATCCAGATTTTCCTGTACCACTTTTCCGCTCCATAATACATTGTCGGCAATAATATAACCTCCCTTGCGCACCCTGTCAAAAACAAGGTCGTAATAGTTGGAATAATTTTCCTTGTCTGCATCAATGAATACAAGATCCCATACTTCCTGGAGCGTTGGAATAATCAGGGAAGCATCCCCGATGTGGTACTGAATGCGATTGTTAAAATCTGATTTGGAGAAATACGATCTCACCATGGTTTCCAGCTCCTCGTTCAGGTCGATCGTGTGAAGAAGCCCTTCTTCAGCAAGTCCCTCCGCCAGGCATAGTGCGGAATAACCGGTAAATGTTCCGACCTCGAGGATGCGCCCTGGCTTTATCATGTGACTCAGCATGCTGAGTACCCGGCCCTGCAGATGACCGCTCAGCATACGAGGCATCAGCACTTTCGCATAAGTCTCCCGGTTCAGCTGCTGAAGCAAAACGTTTTCGGGTTTGGTATGATCACATACATAGGAATCAAGGTCCGGTTCAAGAAAGTCCATAGACAGTGGTTTGTTTGTTGAGGATGATCTTATTTTTTACTGAATACGAGTGTGCTCATGTTGTCTTCGTCAAATACCTCATTGGCGGTTTCCAGGATCTGAGAAGCGGTAACGTTTTTAATCTTCTTCAGCCAGACAGAAAGCGGATCGACCTTGTCGAACAATAAAATGTTCTTGGCATTGCTGATAACCACACTCAGGCGGCTTTCCTGGGCGAGTGCAACCTGCCCGCAAAGTTGTTCTTTGGCGCTTTGGAGTTCGGCGGTGCTTAATTTCCGGGATCGCAGCGTTTTAAGCTCTTTATATACGAGCTCCCTGGTTTTACCCAGGCTGGACCGATCCGTGCCGAAATAAATACTGAATATACCGCTGTCGGAATACGCGATGTAATTTGATTCAAGCTGGTAGGTGAATCCGTATTTCTCACGGATGCCCAGGTTCAGGCGGGAGTTCATGGCGGGCCCGCCCAACAGATTATTAAGGAGTATAAAAGCGGTGCGGTGTTTATGTACGGAGGCGTATGCTACATTTCCAATCAGGCAATGGGCCTGATGCGTATCCATGGCTGCGTGTTTTTTCACTTTTTTATAACCGCTGAAAGGAACACGCTCTTCTCCTCCTTCCGAAGCTTCAAAAGTACCAAGATATTTTTCGGCCATTTGCTTCAGCCTGGCAGTGGAAATATTTCCGGAGCAACTGAATACAAGCTTCCGGCCTTTGTAATGCTTATCAACGAATTTCAGAATAGCATCCCTTTTTACAGCCCGCATGTGTTTTTCATCGCCAAGAATACTTCGACCCAAGGGGTGTTTATTGAAAACAAGCTCTTCAAAATCATCGTGAATCTGTTCCGCAGGGGAATCCAGGTACGATTGAATTTCGTCGCTGATCACGTCTTTTTCTTTATTTATTTCCTTCAGCGGGAAAAGTGAGTTTCGGGTAATGTCGCAAAGCAACTCCATGGCGCGTTCAAAATAGCGCAGCCCACAGGATGCATACACGCAGGTTTCTTCTTTGGTGGTATAAGCGTTTAATTCGCCTCCAACTGAATCAATGCCGTTGAGGATATCCAGACTACTCTTTTGGGAAGTTCCTTTAAAGATACAGTGTTCAATCAGGTGGGCAAGCCCCGTGTTTTCTTTCTCTTCATCTCTTGTCCCGGCATTGATCATGAGAGCAAGATGAACTATTTCTCCTTTGGCCGGAGCGTGAATAACCCTCACTCCGTTCTTTAATTCAAACCTGATTGTTCTTTCTTCCATAATTATTCATCCGATTGTTTTGTAAAGGTAGAAAAATAAGGTGTAGATAAACAAGGGTTATTAAATGGTTGAATTAGTTGATTTCATTGGTTTGCAGAGGCAACGATGAAGGTGATAAGTGGTGGTTTTCAACACAACAGGGTTTATAAGTTCGAAAGGACCTTCCGGATAGCCCCTCCTTTTTTATTGAATTTAGAGCAATTAAATGCGACGCAGCTACCCGCTACAAATGAAACAACAAGCAAGGTTATCTAAACTTACCATTGCATGATGAAACGAAACCTTCTTTTGGTTTTAGTATCATTTTTGATATTTCATACTGTCTCCGCACAGAAGAGGAAGAAACCCTCCAAGGACCAGTCGGATTTGTTGGGTACGGCGGAATATTTTTTTGATGACGGGCAGTTTCTGCGTGCCTTGCCCAATTTCCAGAAACTAAGCGCTACTGACAGCACAAATGCCTATTACCATTATAAAATGGGCATTTGCTACCTCCATAAGAGCGACGAGAAGGAGTTAGCCATTACTGAGCTGGAACGTGCAGCAAAGATCAATCCTTCACTGGCTGATATTACCTTATACATTGGTCAGGCTTATCACCTGAATAACAAGTTTGACCAGGCTATCGAAATATTTAACAAATACATCGGTGAAAATCCCTCCCCTCAAAAGAAAAAAATAGCAAGCCATTATATTGAGTATTGCCAGAACGGAAAAATCTTTGTCCAAAAGCCCATGGACATTGAGATAACAAACCTGGGTTCCCCCGTCAATTCTGTTGGTTCTGAGTATGCTCCCGTCATTTCTTCCGATGAATCCACACTTATTTTCACCTATAAAGGCGAACGGAGCAAAGGCGGACTGATGGATGATCAGTTTGTGCCTGATCCCGATGGCGACTACTATGAGGATATATTTATTTCACAACGGGTAGGTAAAGACTGGCTCACACCTGAAAGTATCAGTGATAAGATCAATACAGCTGGTAACGATGCAAGTATAGCTGTATCGGCAGACGGTCAGACCCTTTTCATTTTCAAAAGCACAACAAAGGACAATGGCGATATCTTCATCAGTACACTGAAAGGCTCTGAATGGTCGGAACCGGTACGCCTCGGACCAAACATCAATTCAAATAATTCCTGGGAAGGCAGTTGTTCCATTACAAGCGACGGCCAGATGTTATATTTTGCAAGCGATCGTAAGGGTGGCTTTGGTGGCAGGGATATTTATGTTTCCAAGCGCCTTCCCAATGGCGAATGGTCGCCGGCCAAGAACCTGGGGGCAACGATCAATACTGAATACGATGAAGACGCTCCATTTATTCACCCGGATGGAATCGATTTGTTTTTCAGCTCCAGAGGCCACAGCAGCATGGGAGGTTATGATATTATGTATTCTACCAAAAGAGGGGAAAGCTGGTCTGAACCGATCAACCTGGGATATCCCCTCAACACCACTGAAGATGAACGTTATTATGTTCTTACGGCAAGCGGGGAATTTGGTTATTTCTCATCCGACCGCAAAGGTTCTCTGGGAGAGCAGGATATATATACGGTCAACCCGGGTTTCGCAGGTGAAAGACCGGTTCTGGCACTTGTTGTGGGAACTGTCAATGCAGAGAACAAACCGGCGGACGCAAAAATCAAAGTAACCAATATGACCACCGGTGAGCCACAGGGGGATTATTCATCCAATTCGGCCAGCGGTAAATTCCTCATTGCACTTACGCCCGGTAACGAATATAAAATAGCCATTGAAGTGGAAGGCATGCAAACGCACATGGAATATGTGAATGTAAAAAACATTGAAACATTTGTGCAAATTAATCAGGATGTAAAGCTGTATACAGCTGGCAGTCCGCAGGCGGCCAAACAGGCAATAGCCGATTCAACCAATACTTTACAGTCGAAAATCGATCAACAGATTGCCAAATACCGTCAGGAACAGAAATACGATGTGTATGAGGCCAATACTTACAGGAAGGTCGTCACTGCTAGAGGAGAGGAATTGCATGACAGTGTGTTCTACAATGTGGAACTTGGTAAATATGAGTGCCCTGAAGAATTCAAGGGTGATAAACTAAATGAAATCGGTAAGGTTCAGAAACTCGCCTCCACTGATTTGAAAACCACGATTTTTTACATCGGACCTTATAAGACACTTCTCGAGGCGGAACTTTCCCGCCGAAAAGCACTAAAGGCCGACAGTTCATTGCGGGCCGGAATTGTTGTTACCGTCAGTGATCATGGCGTACGGAAAACACTCCAGCAATTTTATGCAACGGATTACAAGCGTCCGGACTACATCATCCCTACGGACACTAAAATACTGAAATGCAAGACGGATGAAAATATTGTAAAATCAACCGGGCCCGCGGGATCTGGAATTAGGGATTCTATCGCCACAAACACACCCAAAAGCACTGGAACTGCAACACCGGGAACTCTGCTGACTCCTGCTGATGCACAAATGAAAGACATGGTGAAAGACCATGGCAATTTTGAGGTGGAAGGATTGAGCTACAAGCTGGAACTGGGCGTAGTTG
>DASYGQ010000346.1:0-4924 GCA_035999585.1 Bacteroidia bacterium
AAAACAGGTCACACAAAGATTTCCGGAAAACTAATTATTATCGGTATCATCCTGGTGAGCCTTGGTCTCGGACTAGGATCATGCAGTGGGCCCCACCACGGTTCAGGTAACCACAGAAATCACATGACAAACAGCATGGGCGGCTAGGGTTTTTCTTTCTGCCGAAACAAACAGAGCTTTTCCCCACCGGAAAGGCTCTATTTGTTTTCCAGCAGTTTCTGAAGGGAAAAGAGCTCATCCCGCAAACGGGCGGCTTCCACAAAATCGAGATCCTTGGCAGCCGATTCCATGGCTTTCCTGGCCCTGGAAATGGCTTTCTGCAATTCTTCCCGGTTCATGTATTTCAGCACAGGATCAGCAGCCAGACTGACCTGATCACTTTCTATATATGGTTTTGGCACCCGGCCGGGACTCACTTCGGAGCTCCGCATGATCGACTCCTTGCTCTTAATGATGGAAACAGGGGAGATGTTGTGCTTGAAATTGTATTCGATCTGTTTGTGTCTTCTCCTCAGCGTTTCATCAATGGTCCGCTGCATGGAATCTGTCATGCGGTCGGCATACATGATTACTTTACCGTTTACATTCCGGGCAGCCCTTCCCACCGTTTGCACCATGGCACGTGTGGAACGAAGGAATCCTTCCTTGTCGGCATCCAGTATGGCCACCAGCGAAACTTCCGGAAGATCGAGGCCTTCCCGGAGTAAGTTAATGCCTATGAGCACATCAAACAGCCCCAGGCGAAGGTCGCGCAGTATTTCAATCCGTTCGAGTGTTTCCACATCGCTGTGGATATAGCGGCATCGTATACCCAGGTTCATAAAGTATTTCTGTAGCTCTTCCGACATGCGTTTGGTTAATGTCGTCACCAGAATCCGTTCTTCCCGTTCCACCACTTTGCGTATTTCATCCAGCAGATCATCCACCTGATTGATGCTGGGTCTCACTTCAATGACAGGGTCAAGCAGTCCGGTTGGACGAATCATTTGTTCCACCACCACGCCTTCCGATTGTGCGAGTTCAAAATCTGCCGGTGTGGCGCTCACATAAATCACCTGATTGACCATGCTCTGAAACTCTTCGAACTTCAGCGGGCGGTTATCCATGGCTGCAGGCAGGCGAAAGCCATAATCCACCAGATTGATCTTTCGTGAACGGTCGCCTCCATACATGGCATGCACCTGTGGAATGGTTACATGGCTTTCATCCACCACCAGCAGGTAATCATCCGGAAAATAATCAAGCAGGCAATAGGGCCGTGTGCCGGGCAAACGCTTGTCGAAATAACGCGAGTAATTTTCAATGCCTGAACAGTAACCCAGTTCGCGCATCATTTCCATATCGTAAGTAACTCTGTCCTCCAGTCTTTTGGCCTCCAGAGCCCGTCCGCTTTCCTTGAAATATTCGGTTTGTATGAGCAGATCATCCTGGATCATGTGAATGGCCTGCTTCATGGAATCCTGTGAAGTCACAAAAATATTGGCCGGATAAATGTTGACACTGTCGAACACTTCCAGTTTCTTTCCTGTGGCAGTCTCGATGCTCTCGATGTTTTCAATCTCATCACCCCAGAAATACACGCGGATGGCATAGTCGGCATAGGCCAGGTACACATCCACGGTATCGCCTTTCACGCGGAAATTGCCCCGGTGAAAATCGGCTTCCGTGCGGGAATACAAACTGCTGACCAGGGAAAAAAGGAATTTATTGCGGCTGATGACATCGCCCTTCTTGATGTGAATGACGTTGCTTGCAAAATCAGCGGGATTGCCCATACCATAAATACAGGATACGGAAGACACGACAATCACATCTCTTCGGCCCGAAAGGAGGGCAGATGTGGTGCTGAGCCTTAGCTTTTCAATTTCCTCATTGATGGCCAGGTCCTTTTCAATATAGGTACCCGAAGAAACAATGAATGCCTCAGGCTGGTAATAATCGTAGTAGGAAACAAAATACTCGACTGCATTGTTCGGAAAGAACTGACGGAACTCCCCATACAGCTGGGCTGCCAGTGTTTTGTTATGACTCAGGATCAGGGTCGGTTTCTGCACCTCCTTGATCACGTTGGCAATCGTAAATGTTTTACCGGATCCGGTCACACCCAGCAGGGTTTGTGCGGGTGCGCCCTTATTAAGTCCTTCTGTCAGCTGGCGGATGGCTTCGGGCTGATCGCCTGTGGGAGAAAATTCGGATGTGAGTTCAAAGTTCATAGTTCGGGCGGAACAGTTTGTATTGCAATAAGGCGAATTTACGAAATAGATGGAAAGCCGGAAGCATCCGGATGTTTATGAATTTTTGCTGTGTTGTGAAAACAAAATGTTCCAGATTCCGGGAAAGATAAAAATTTCCTTCATTCAGGTAAAAAACAAGGAATGGTCTTCTTGGTGCCCGATTCAATGCCAATCTCTCTCTGCCTAAGGGATTGTACATTTACAGAAACAGGAGCACCAATTGCTGCACATCATATAAAAAAAAGGCCCTGCGGGATCCGCAGGGCCGGCAACCTGAAAAATACATCAATCAGGTAGGATTCTCTAATAGTCAGAATCGTCATAAGATTCCTCATCCTCGTTCCAACGGGCTCTTCCGCCCCGGCGGCCCAGTTCGGCGTAACCTTCAGGACCTAATTCCCGACGGCGTTCTTCACCGCCCATCCGGCCTATTTTTTCATAAAAATCGCGGCCATGTGTTTCGGCAGTGCGCTCTCCGCCCCGATGGCCAAGTTCCGCATAGCCTTCCGGGCCCAATTCCCTGCGCCTTTCTTCGCCGCCCATCCGGCCTATTTCCCGATAAAAACGGCTGTCATGGGTCCGAGCGGTCCGTTCGCCTCCTCTACGGCCGATCTCTTCGTAAAAATCGCGGTCATGCGTTGCTGCTGTCCGCTCTCCGCCGAGGTGACCGATTTCCTGAAAAAAACGGCGGCTTCTTCCTTGCCGGCCATCCTGCCGGTTGCTTCCACTGTTGTTGCTGTAACGGTCAGAATTCCGGCCGCCTCTACTGCTACGGTTTTCGTTCCGATTGTAATTGTTTCCTGAGTTTGACATGATAATATGGTTTTAGTTTTACTTTAACGAAAGGATTTATAAAAATCCTTCACGAAAATAAGCAGAGGCTCCGGCCGATGATTGTCAATTTCGGTAAGCCCGGTCCCGGGGTCGGCCAGAAATCATTTATTTTATCTGAGCGCTGTTTCCCATATAAGACATTTATTAAACTTATCTGCCTGAAGGGCCTGCCTGATATTTTACATATTATAAAGAATATTATTAAAGGAATGTTATATATACAAAAGCATGCAGGCTCCTGCCCACTCTTGATTCGGATTCACCTACAAAAAGCGCTTCATCAGCGAAATCAGGAAGTCATAGGTTTTTCACAGGATATCTTTACATCCCGTAAATCAAGATTAAGAAAATTAATCGCTTTTTTAAAAAAATACATACAATGAAAAAAATATTCATCTTAATTATCCCGGCCTTCGCATTATTTTCTGTACTCAGCTGCAATGGCACAGGCAGAGACTCATCCGTACAGCCGGCTTCGCCGGGCGAGAACACTTCGGGTGTCAGCAATACTTCCGGAGCCAGGGATGAGCGGAATGCAACAACAGACAGCACCGGACAGCGTAACAACAGCGTAACTAACCGGGACAGCAGCAATTACGGCTCGGGAAGCAATAGGCAAACACCTGTCAATAGCGATAACCATGCGTCAGGAGGGAACCGGGGAAGCCAGCAAGGCACCACGCCTGCCGGAACAGACAGGAGTTCATCGTCTAACAGCCGGAAGGACAATAACCGTTCTTCTTCCGATACGTCGGGGCGTAGAAACCCCAAATAGTAAATCGGTATTTGGGCTTAAAATAAGCTGCCTTTCAGGCGGCTTATTTTTTTGAAAATAAATACACGACCAGAATTTTCAGGGGATTATATTCACATTCTGTATCCGGATCTTTGGGAAGGAAAAATGGAACGTTCCTGAGCCTTAGCTGTTCCATATCTCCCAGGCTTTTTCCGCCTGCTGCTGAAGCATGCTGAGACCGTTCAGTACCTGTGCTCCGCGTTTGCGTCCCTCCGCAAGAAAAAAGGTCTCGGCCGGATTATAGATCAGGTCATAGAGAAAATGACGGGGCCCGATGAATTCATAGGGTATGGCCGGAGCTTTGTCTGTATCAGGAAACATCCCGATGGGTGTTGTATTGATGATCAGCGGAAAATGCTTCATCACATGATCGTTCAGCTCCTCGTAACGAAAAACATTCATTTTTTTACCGCTGTCTGATGCCCCTTGCCTGGAAACAAAATAGCAGTCGACCCCGATCTCTTTCAGCACCCAGGCGACAGCTTTCGAGGCTCCTCCGGTACCCAGGATCAGCGCTCTTTCGTGATGCGACTCCAGAAAAGGTTTGATGGATTGCCGGAACCCAAAGGTATCGGTATTGAATCCTTTCAGGTGAAGCCCCTTCGCATTCTTTGTAATACGGATCGTGTTCACGGCCTGTACCTCCGCGGCTACCGGATCGAGTTCATTCAGGAATGGAAGAATGGATTCTTTATGAGGGATGGTCACATTCAGGCCGCAGAGATCGGGATGTGCTTTCAACAGATCCGGAAAAGCAGATACATGCTCAATCGGAAACAGCTCATAGCGTGCACCCGCAATACCTTCCCGGAGAAATTTATCGGTAAAATACTTTTGTGAAAAAGAATGGGAAAGAGGGAAGCCGATGAGTCCGTAGGTAGGCATTGCTTTTCAGAAAAGATCTTATTAATTAAAAAAAGAATGTCGAATATCGAATATTGAATACTGAACGCCGAAGTCTTTTACTTCATTATTCGATATTCGGTGTTCGATATTCGACATTACTTTTTAATTTGATTTAATAAACCGAAACTCCGTCCTTCGGTTCATCCGGTGTTCT
>DASYGQ010000360.1:0-7204 GCA_035999585.1 Bacteroidia bacterium
CGGTTGGTATCCCGCCAGGAAAGCGGCGGCACTTAATCCGATAGATGCGTTGAGGTATGAGTAACTTCTCTGAGGGCTTAGACCATTCAAATCTTAGGTTCCGGAATACGACGGTAATTCCTTAATGTAGTTCACATTCTACTTCAGGGTAAAACTTTTCTCAATCAGCTTGAGTCCCGGCAAATCGGTTTCCCGGTCGCTGTTATAATACTGACTTACATTCAGAAAGGAACAGCTATCACCGGAATGGACGAAAATGCAAACTTCTCCTTTCAGAGCACCCAGGATTTTTCCCCTGATGAGTGCGCCATGTCCCTTGTATTTACCCCAGCTATCGAATTTCGTCACTTCACCGTGCTTGATCACCTTTTCCAGATGAGCCTGGATCTGGGCGTCGAGGTGAGTCTGTTCGTCCACGGCTTCATTGAATATAAAAAAGCAAATGGTGCCGTTGTTGGATGCCGTGTTCAATGAAAAGAAACTATCGATGTCGTAATCTGTATCTGTGGAGTCGATGGTCCAGCTTGTATAATAGTTCATCTTGTAGTGAGGTCTTTCAAGGACAACTTCCTTCTCTGCAACAGGAGACACCGCTTTATCCGCAGGGGGCTGAGAGCTGTTACAGGCCAGTGTAAAAAAGGAGATCAGTAATAATAAGAAATGGAAATGCCTGTGATTCATGTAGGAAGTTTTGGAAGGTAAGATCAAATTTAACCAAATTCCCTTTGACAGACTCAAAAGCAATAAACCGTTTGTTCCGAATATCGTTTTTCGAAATTATGACATACGGAATAAAGCATGTAAATTAGATTTGGTTTATTCCGATACAGCTGTATTTGAAACACTCGCTTTCTGACAATGAAAATATTAACGTTGCTCCTGTTTATCTTAATATTTCCCTGCGTATGCTTTTGCCAGAGAGATAGCATCGTATATTCAAAGAATGGCAAGGATAGTATCTTGTTAAGACTAAAAGGTAAGCAGATCCTTGAGACATTGTTGTATTATAAAAGCGGGCAAATCCAATCCGATTATTTTTTTGCTGATGACGGAGACCCGGTAAAAATCGTTTCCTATTACGAAAACGGTAAAATAGCAAGCCTGTACCGGCGCCATAAGAAGTATTATACCTGGAACAAGGAAGGAAAACGAACAAGGAGTTATTTGCCTGAATTTTAACTTCGTCAACCGTACATTGATAAAATCAAATTGATTCTCATTTTCAAAGAAACTATATGAAAACAAAGTTTTTTCTCCTTCTGGCAGTCGTTCAACATACTTTCACCGGCCTTGCCCAGCAAGCCCCTCAAGTAATTCCCCCACCCTTCCAGGACAATTACTCGGCCACAGTCAAAAAGCTCGAATCCGGGCAAACAGATATCAATTACAGAGAATTCAGGGAAAGCTTTCTGGAAAGTGAGCAGTTTAAGGTGGCATCCAGGAAATTCTCCCGTTTAGACAGCCTGCAGAAAGAAATGTACGCTCAAATGCACAAATCCAATTACCCCGAGCTGATCAAAATAACCAAACAGATGCTGAGCATTGATTATACCAGCATGCTCGCCCATAAAATCCTGAGGCAGACCTATAAACTCATGGGGGATACTATCAACAGCAAGAAATACCATGATATTCAGTTCGGGCTTTTGAAATCCATTATAAAGAATGGCGACGGAAAAACATGCGCCACAGCCTGGCCGGTCATCCAGATTTCAGAAGAGTATTTCATCCTTGATATGCTGGGCGCGGAGCTGAAAAAACAAAGCATTGACAATCATGGCGGACTTTGTGACCGCATGGATGTAAAAGAAGATAAGGAAAAGAAGACCTATTATTTTGAAACAAGTAAGGTCTTTGCAGGATACGACAAATTAAAAAGCAAGTAAATCCCTTGACTCAGCTTACGAAAGAACGGATTGCAGTTGCTCTGGGCATTGTCATCATTACCCTAAGCAATATACAAGGCCATTTCCACCCACCCTTCTCCATTCAATGGACTCCCATCTTTCTGGTTGTCATCATTGCCGGCATCAATTATCCTTTATACAAAAGCAATTTTAATCTCACTGTTATTTATAACTACGCCTTGCTGCTTTTCAACGACATCTTCATACGGGTGTATGCAGGTGGGACACACGACGATGAAGGCAGGGACTGGATTGCTCTTTTTTTTGACGGAGCTTTCCTCCTGTCTACCATTGCGATGATTATATACGGGATTGCCAATGCCCAAAAGCAGGAGACAGGAAGCCGAAGCATGATCAGGAAACATAATCTTATTATAATAATTATTTCAGCGTTGGTGACATTGCTGATTTACCGTTTCTTCATTTCGGGAATATAAAAGCAAATTGCTTCCATCGGAGTGCGAAATGAGAGAAACTCCATTCGGTACCTGCCCTCTTTGTTCAACAAAGCATGGATCTCTCCCCTTAAGGACACCAACAGGACTCCGGATGGTATAAACGGAGTAATGAATTGTTGATCGGAGTCCTGATTGCGTCAATCGGAGTTCTGTTTGCTGCAAAAGCGACTCTGTTTGTCGCAAACAGAACTCTCATTCATACAAACAGCGCCTTTTTCCTGTCAAATTGTCTGCTGGAGAAGGTAATCGGAATTCAGAAAGGATCAATCGGTACACGCAATGTCTCAACACTAATCCCGATTGCACCAACCCTGGTTCAAAACCACACCAACAGAACTCCGTTTGTATCTTCCAAAGCCCTGTTTACGACCTTCTGAGTCTTGATTGACACAAAAAGGGCTTCAATTGGTACATTCAGAATTCTGATTGACGCAATCAGGATTCCGATTGCGTCTTTTTGAGTTCCGTTTTTGTTTTTGAGAGTTATGGGAGTGACAATTTGTCAATCAGGGGCTTTGCCTGTAGCTCTGTCCGGTGTATTTCGGCGTGATATGGCCGAGCTGATTCATTTGAAAGTATAAGGGAATTACTTAAATTTCTCTGAACAGAAAAAGGATATATTCAATCAGTTTTAGATTATCAACATCACCTTTTCCCTTTACTCCCAATAAGAATTTTCATGGTCCCTAATAAATAATCGTGGGAATATTTGCGCAACCGAATGATTGCTTTATATTTGCAACCAAATAGTTGCTAATTAGTATTGTTTCCATGAGACGAGACGTATTTCAGGCGATTGCAGATCCCACCCGACGGGAAATCATCAACCTCATTGCCAGGCAGACCCTGACACCCAATGCGGTATCCGACCGCTTTGATGTCAGCCGCCAGGCCATTTCGAAGCATATAAAGATCCTGACTGAATGCGGCATTGTGGTCATCAAACAACAGGGAAGGGAACGATTCTGCTCCATTGAGCCAGAGACATTGGATGAAGTTTCAGACTGGCTTGCCGGATTCAGGGAAATATGGGAGCAACGTTTTGACAGGCTCGACACACTCCTGGAAGAAATGCAATCAAAGAAAAAAATCAAATCAAAACATAAAATAAAACCCAGATCCAAATGAAAGCAATCCGAAATCAAACCACCATAACTGCAGAGCCCGGAAAACAGGAATTGTTTATTACCAGGGAATTCGAAGCTCCGCGGGAAATGGTTTTCAAAGCATTCAGCGAACCCCAATTAATGATGAAGTGGCTCGGCCCCCGCGACATGACAATGGAAATCGTAAAGCTGGATAATAAGAGCGGCGGCTCCTATCGTTTCATCCACACAGATAAATCAGGTGCCCGCTATGGCTTCAACGGTGCCATCCATGAAGTATGCAAGCCTGAAAGAATGATCCGAACCTTTGAGTTTGAGGGTCTTCCCGAAAGAGGCCACGTTTCATTGGAAATAGCCACCTTCGAAGCTCTTCCGGGAAGCAGGACCAAACTAACGATCCAATGTGTATTCCGCTCGGTGATGGACAGAGATGGCCTCGTGCAGTCGGGCATGGAGCGTGGAGTCTCTGAAGGCCACACACGACTGGATGAGCTTCTTGAAAAAGGATTTTAAAGGAGAAATATCAAGATTAAGAAAATCCGTCGTATCAATGAAGCAAACCGCTGATCATCAACCCTTAAAAAAATAAAACAATGGCAAAAGAATTCTGGCTGAACCTGCCCGTAAAGGATCTTAGAAAATCAAAGGCATTTTTTACCGCACTGGGTTTTAAATTTAATTCCGGACCCGGCAATACTGAAAATTCAGCACCACTGGTCCTGGGAAACAAAAACGTGATTGTCATGCTTTTCTCCGAACTTGCTTTCAAGGGATTCGTCAACCAGGAAATCGCCGACACGCAAAAATCCTGCGAAGTGCTGCTGTCTTTTGACGCCGAAAGCAAGGAAGAAGTGGACGAGCTCATCAGAAAAGTAATTGAGGCAGGGGGAACGAGCAACCATGTGCCTTCAGAAATGACCGGCTTCATGTATGGTTGCGTTTTCCGGGATCTTGATGGTCACCGCTGGAACATCCTTCATATGGATATGAGCAAGGCTGGAAAATAAAACAGTTCAGCTTGCAGGTACTTGCTGGTTTGGGTTAAAAACAGTTGTAATTCGGAAAATACGTTCTTATATTTCGGCCTTACAGTTCGGGCATCTTACAAGCCTGCTCTAACATTGCAACTGATGAAAAACTTATTGACCCAAACCAGTGTGGATGAGATCCTGAGTCGCATCGATACGCTGAAACCATCCTCCCAGGCTCTTTGGGGGGAAATGACGGTTGATCAGATGCTCGCGCATTGTTCGGCTGCCCTGAAAATGGCAACGGGAGACACAGCATTACCAAGACCTCTTATTGGAAAACTCATCGGTGGCTTTCTGAAAAGCATGTACTCCAACGACAAGCCCTTTGGAAAGAATTCCCCGACGGACAAGTCCGTCAAAATTACCGATGCCCGAAATTTCGAAGAAGAAAAACAAAAATTGAAAACTGCCGTTCTTGCGTTCCATTCCGGCGGTGAAGGTAAAATCACGCGTCACCCCCATCCTTTTTTCGGGAAACTGAGTCCTTCGGAATGGAGTACCGGCATGTATAAGCATCTGGATCATCACTTGAGGCAGTTTGGAGCTTGATTCAAATAGCTCCGATCGCT
Organism: Bacteroidia bacterium; assembly: GCA_035999585.1. GTDB lineage: Bacteria > Bacteroidota > Bacteroidia > Palsa-965 > Palsa-965 > Palsa-965. The sequence continues at coordinate 5,072 of DASYGQ010000360.1, forward strand.
CCCTTCGCCACACCCGTCTTCTTCTCAACGATTAAAAACAGGAGCTAACCGAATTTTTCACCAAATCGGAGGCTCCTGTATTATTTTTATACTGCATTCTATTGATTGCCTTCCGTTGAAACCTGTTAAAACACATTCACCATAATAAAAGAAGAAAAAATGACCGCCGAAACCTTCATCCTTATCGATGCGAGCCCTGATAAAGTATGGGAAGCCTTAACGACACCAGAGCTGATCAAAAAATATCTGATGGATACAAATGTCAGGACCGACTGGAAAGAAGGAAGTGCAATTCACTACGAAGGAGAATACCAGGGCAAAAAATACAAAGACAAAGGTGTGATCAAAAAAATTGAACCACTGAAAGTCTTACAAACCACTTACTGGAGTTCGATGAGCGGCAAGGAAGATAAACCAGAGAATTACAACCTGGTGACTTACCGCCTTACAGAAAGCGGAGGGAAAACAAAAATAAGTATCAGTCAGGATAATGTAGCCAGCGAAAAAGAGAAGGAACATAGCACGAACAACTGGAACAGCGTCTTAGCCAAAATGAAAGATGTTGTGGAAGGCCTGAACACACGAGTTTAAAAAAACGGGGCCTGTGCCCCGTTTTTATGCCAGCCATTTTCCAAGGCCGGCAGTTTAACTCAGCCGCTATAAAATGAAAGCCAGCGTTCTCTCCCTTTTTTTCTTTCCATCACATCCGCGTTTTAGCAAACAAAAACAGATTCCCCGCCTTTTCCGTATGCCACTTAATCAGCCATAAGTTTCAACTACGTTATTGGCAGGCTCTTTTTCTTTGTAACTCAGGTTCCATTTATGTGGTTCAAGTGCGACTTTACCAAAGAGACTTGCTTACCGGCAAGCCTCTTTTCATTTTCAGGGTTCACCATCCTTTCTGCAAACATTTTGTATAGTGTTTTTTCGTATATTTGGATGAACACCCAAAAGTTTACCTGACATTTGTTGCTATCCCCCAACTGATATGTCTTACAAACGCCTTGCCCTTCTACTCGCTTTGGCAGTCATGTGCTTCCGGCTAACAGCCGGGGAAAAAGCGGACTCCCTGCTTGCTACCTTAAAAGGTGCTCCCCGTGATTCCATCTTCATGGATAAGCTTACCCGTATCAGCAAAATCTATTACAGTCATTCCAATTACGACAAAGCCATCGAATATGCCAAGCAGGCCCTCTCACTGGCCGACTCTCTCCACAACAACTATGGGAAAGCAGTCAGTCTGAACCGGCTCGGCAGCGTCTATGCCGAAAAAGGGGAGCTGACGACAGCGCTTTCTTATTTTTTTCAGTCTCTCAAAATACGCGAAGCCACAGGCGATCTGAAAGGAATGTCCTTCGCATACAATAATATTGGTAACATCTATCTGAGCCTTGATAAAGATGAGTATGCTCTTTTATACATGAATAAATCGCTGGCACTCAAAGAACAGTTGAAGGATTCGATGGGCATTTCCAATTCCAACATGAATATTGGGAATGTATATACAAAAATGCGGGATACCCGAAAAGCCCTTGAAAAATACCAGAAAGCGCTGGACATAAGGGAGCGGCTTCATGTGCAAACCGGTATGGCGGCACTTCTTCTCAATATGGCGGAATTGTATTCACATGACTCTCTCACACTGAACAAAGCGCTTGATACGTATGCCCGCTCTTACGTTCTTGCCGAAAAAGCGAGTGAAAAAAACATCATGGCTACTGTCCTCAATAATACAGCAGTTATTTACATCCGGAAGAATGCACCCGATAAAGCCTTGAGCAATCTCAAAAAAAGCCTGGAACTGGCCAAAGAAATCGGGGCACTTGATCAGGAGCGCGATGCTTACCAGAGTTTTGCATATGCGTATGAGAAGAAAGGCGACTTTAAATCAGCCTTTGCGAATTTCACTCGCTATGCTACGATTAAAGACACCCTTCTGAACGCAGAAAGCACCAAGCAGTTTGCAGAAATGACCGGACGGTATGAAATGGATAAAAAAGACAAAGCTATTTCTCTTCTCAAGAAAGAAGGTGAGATTCGCGACCTGACGATTAGCCGCCAGGGTATCATGCGAAATTTGTTGTTTGTATTGCTGGGGTTGAGCCTGATCACTGCATTTCTCTTCCTCAACCG
>DASYGQ010000362.1:0-3334 GCA_035999585.1 Bacteroidia bacterium
AACACGATTTTTTTCGCTGGAAAGTTCGTTGGCAAGCGTTTCCGATTTCTTCCAGTTGTTATAGAAAACAAGGTTCAGGCAGGCACTTCCCAACAGTAACACAACTGCCGCCGCGGCAGCATACTTCAGGTAGGATGCTGAAGCGTTTGGTGTTGTTGGCAGGGATCTGATTTTTGTGGAAGTGGAAAAAGGAGCAGTGTCGGAACTTTGGCTGATGGATTCCATCAGCCTCTCTTTCAGTGCGGCCGGAGGCTGTTTGGCATGGGCGAGCGCATAGGATTCGAGCGAGCGGCGTATTTCATCCACCTCTTTGTGGATTTCAGGATGCAGCAGGGCCAGGGATTCCAGTTCTGAACTTTCATCCGCAGTAGAGAGGCCAAGCGCATAACGCTCGATGACTCCTGAAGATATGTATGCCTGCACGTCCATTCCAGATACTTATTTTAACAATTCCCGCAACTGTTGCAAAGCAGCCCTTGTACGGGTTTTGACTGTCCCCAAAGGCATATTCAGCTCTTTCGATACTTCTTCCTGGGTATAACCACCGAAATAAAGCAGATCGATGATCTCCTTATGTTCGGGTTTCAGTTTCCCTACAAATGATTTCAACCCAATCGTGTCCGTATTCTGCTGTGAACTTTGCTGACGGTTGATTTTATTTACGGAATTGGATAAGCTTTGGTTTTTAAGATCTGCTTTATATAATCTTGACCGTGTATGATCGATGGCCATATTGCGGGCAATATTGATCAACCAGGTGAACAGGCGGCCTTTGGAGGCGTCGTAGCTTGCAAAATGGTTCCAGACCTTTACAAAGGTTTCCTGCAGGATATCCTGTGCCGATTCCTCTTCCGGAACGATTCGGGAAATAACGCCGTAGACGGCTCCGGAATAGTTGTCATACAAACTGGAAAAAGCAGTCTGGTCACGGGCCTTCAGGAGGCGGATGAGTTCTTCTTCGGTATATGTAGCTGTTTCAGGCAAATGCTTCGTTTATAACGTGTTCTTTTGTTTCCGGGATTACCGGAATCAGGGTTTCTTCAGCCTGCACATATCCACCACCATGGTTTGTACTTTAAACCACTCAAAAGAAGCCTGCTCGGGGTATACATCCGTTGTTGCATCCTCGTATCCGGAGGAGGTGTCGGGGAAGAGGCTGTATTTCTCGGTTTGCAGAAAAGGTACCGCGATTACAGAACGCAGGAGACGGGCTTTGTCATCCTCGTATTTCTTGATCTGCGCCTTGTCGGCTTCTGTCTTAGCTGTGTAATATTCTCCGCCTTTCTCACTGCGGATGGAATCGAAGAGGGCTTCAATCTTGTATTTCGCAGGAAGCTTTGCTATCTGATTGAATGTTTTTCTGTTTTGTTCTTCCGCCTTGCGTATGGCATCAGCGCTCCACCGCGTTTCGAGACGGTATGAAAGCTGGGATTTGACTTTTTTACCTTCTTTTTTGAAGGAAGCGATACGTTCCTCAGCGTTTGGCTTTTTGGCGTTCGGAGCAAGGTGGTTCACATGCTTGGTCCATACCGAGTCCATACGGGCAAAAACAATTCTCTTCTCTTTGTCACGCACTTCTGCCGTCCAGCCCTCAGGAAGCTGGGAGCGTATGCTTTTGAGAATGGCATCCTGTTCAAATGGGTTTTGTGCAGATACAGTGATAAGGCCTGCAAAAATAAAATAAACTGCAAGTATAAGTTGACGCATCAGTGTTCTTGTTCTTTCTGGTGCGAAGGTATAAAAAGAAAAGACAAGACGGAAGGTCTTGTCTTTTCTCAGGCAGGATGCTTTTCAGCTGTTTCTTCTAAAATTTAAAGGACAAGCCGGCAGCTGCATAGTAGGTGTCGTCATAGGAATAAGCAGCTTCCACATTGGCACCCACCACACCGAAGTAATAGCTGAATCCAAGGTGTGCCTGTGCTGCGAGTTTGGATGGACCTCCGTCGAAATTTTTGGGGTAATTGGCATCCCAGCGTGTGAAGGTGGATGTCATGATGGAATAATTATAGCCAGCACGTATACCGGCATACAGCAACATGTTCTCTTCCGTTATGAAGTGGTAATCAAAACGCAGCGCTGCTCCGATTCGGGTATACACATCCTGTTCAGGTACATACGTTCCGCCCCAGGTAACGGCCATGCTTTGGTATCCGAAGGCAAAGCCCATTGACACCTGATCGGCAATGCCGAAATCCATCATCAGATTCACCATCGGGGTTTGTGTAACCTGACTGACACTATAACCGGCATTGTGTCCGGTACGCAGTGAGTCAATCCAGAATCTGCTGGCCGGATAATTGTTCGCGAGCTTGGCGGCGGCGCCATCGAAGGCAACACCTATTGTAATCATGTGCATGCCACCGATACCGCTATGGCTTCTGCGTCCGCGGCCTTTTTTCAGTACAAAGGGGATCGAGCTATTGCCGTCATTACTTGTTTTATCATCATTGCCTGCGAAAATCATCGCAGCAGGCACCATACAAACAATCAAAAAAAGTATTGCTTTTCTCATGGGTTATGTGTTTTGGTTTGTCGTGATGGGCAAATATATGGAAAGGTGGGATAAAACAAAATGTCGGTGATTTTTCCTGTTCGTTTCTTTACAGTGACCTGATCATGCAGCATGAAAAGGTGGATTTCTTATTAAACCGGGTTTCGCTTTTATGGATAAGCACTTTCAGATTTTCTGCCTGACTAATTTCCCCAGATCAATCCCTTCAATCCTGCTTTCAAGCCAGGAGATAAGGTCGAAATATTCAAATGCGGGTTTTTCAAAGGGATCTTCGCTGATCCGGTCGAGATCTGTTTTTATTTCCAGAAACACCCGCTTCATTTCTTTCTCCGGAGGAAGTTTCGACAATTTCAGGATCAGCTTCATGGCAATGCTTTCAAACTTATAAAGCTTGTCTTTGTTTTTAAAAAAAGCATAAGTCGATTTATACAAATGCTCGAGCTGATCGGCATTGCCCAGCTCAAAATGAATAATAAAATTCAAAAGCCTGGCGAATGACTGCAGATCCATCCGGAGATCCGTTTTCACCAGCATGGTTTTGTTAATCGATTTCAATGCATTTTTAAGATCGCCAACACCCAGGTATACATAGGTGAGGTAGTACTGAATGCTAACCAGCTTGGACTTGTGTATATAAACCCTGTATCGGTCAAGTTCTGTTTCCAGACTCTTTGCCGCCCGGGCTGCATTTTCAAACTGACCGGTGTAAACAGATAGCCTCAGGAATAAATCCGTATGCCGGTAAAATTTCTGGCTTTGCTCCAGAATGGATTTTGGCTTGAGCTCGCCCAGCTTCAGAAGAAGCATCTCGCAGGTCTCGTA
>DASYGQ010000368.1:0-13000 GCA_035999585.1 Bacteroidia bacterium
TACACGACATGCTCTAGCCTTCCTTAGGCCCGTAAACAATGAGAAGAATAATGGGTAAAGTGATCAATATACCAATGATAAGCGGTTTCCATATCGGCTTCGCTCTGTACTGCGTGTCTGCACCGATGTATTTATTCCAAAACAAATAGTTCATAAGCATAACACCGGCCAGGCAGGTTCCAACGGTAAATGCGGTGCTCCTGGGCAGCATGGATAAAATCCAGATCTGAAGTCCTGTAAAGACAAGGCCAAAGCCAATCACTTCCCACATGCCTTTTTTTGATTTCAGGCTGTGAAGATTAGATGCAAGCAGGGCAGCACCAAAAAGGACACTGAAGAAAATGGAGAAAATACGAATAGCTCTTTGAGAGTAAAAGGCAGGAGCCTGTTCGTCTTCGACCACATTTTTATTCAAGTCAAATAAGGAAGCTGAGGGTCTGGCTGCCGGTTTCTCCGGAACAGGTGGGGCCGTTTGTTCCACCCGGAGAAGGGCTGCCAGTTCCGCTTCGGAAAAAATTCTGCCTCGTTTCTGCATTTCAGCAATGGCAGCCTGTATTTCAGGCGGATAAAATTTGGAACCTAGATTGATAAAGTTGTTCAGTTCCTGATCCGATTTGGATGCCATTAAATTCGTGTAGTCAATTTCCATATCTTATAATATGTTGGGAGATTTAATCCTGTCAGCTGAAATGTATGCCAATTTACCATTAAATTGAATGAAACGGTTGCACAAGATTCCTTTAGGGTCGGTCGGCATAAACCTTCCAATCCCATCGAAGCATATTCATATCTCTGTATCTTTACTTTTCTTTTCAGCTAACACCCCTGCATGAAAGCGATTGTTTCTGTAATCAATGACCTGTCCACCGATCAACGGGTGGATAAAGTCTGCGGCAGCCTTCACGAAATAGGATATGAGGTGGTGCTGGTGGGCCGCCGCCGGCGCAGCAGCATTCGCCTCGATGCACGCAGTTATGCGACGGTGCGTATGTTTTTGCTTTTCGAGCGTGGACCGCTGTTCTATTTGTTTTTTCAGCTTCGCCTTTTTTTGTATCTGCTCTTTCACCGGGCCGATGTGCTTGTTTCCAATGATCTGGATACCCTGCTTCCTAATTTCCTGGCATCCCGCCTCAAGGGCTGCCCCCTTGTATACGATACCCATGAATTGTTTTGTGAGGTACCGGAACTGCAGACTTCCCCGCTGAAACGATCGATCTGGAAAAGCATAGAGCGTTTTATTTTTCCGAAGCTTAAATATGTTTTTACAGTCAATGACTCCATTGCGAAAATTTATTCAGAAGAATATCGGGTTCCGGTGCATGTGCTGAGAAATGTGCCCCGCAAAAAGAATGTTTCTGATACGGGAGGATATAAGACTGCTGCTGAACTGGGTTTGCCGTCAACAAAAAAAATCATTCTTCTGCAGGGAGCGGGCATCAATATTCAGAGGGGGGCTGAAGAAGCCTTGGAAGCCATGCAATACCTCGATCAGGCTGTTTTGCTGATTATTGGAAGCGGAGATGTGATCCCACGCCTGAAACAGATGAGCCGGGAACTGCGCCTGGAAGGAAAAGTGTTATTTATCGGCAGACTTCCGTTTCAGGAATTGCGTTTATATACCCATCTCGCAGATCTTGGGCTGAGTCTCGATAAAGATTCGAACCTGAATTATCGTTACAGTCTGCCCAATAAAATATTTGATTACATACAAGCCGGTGTTCCGGTGTTCGTTTCCAACCTGCCGGAAATCAGAAAGATTGTGGAGCAATATGGAGTAGGGGTAATAAGCCCTGACCACAATCCCCGTAACATGGCTACCCTGATGGCAGAAAAGCTTTCGGATGAGGCACTGATGAAAGTTTGGAAGGAAAACACTAAACTTGCAGCCGAAAAGCTTTGCTGGGAAGAAGAAGAAAAGGTCCTGGAGGAAGTGTATCGGAACATATTGGAAAAGTAGAATGAACAGGAAGAGGTTCAGGAAGCATAAGTCCTCTTGCCTCAAAATAAAGCAGATTGTCTCTCAAGCACATTCATATTGTTTCATTTGATGTCCCTTTCCCCCCGAACTACGGCGGAGTGATCGATGTATATTTCAAAATCAAGGCCCTTGCGGCAGAAGGTGTAAAAATACAGCTGCATTGCTTTGAATATGGACGTGCCGAGTCCCGTGAACTGGAAAGTTATTGTGAGAAGGTGTATTATTATAAAAGAGATATGAGCAGACGCTTCCTGCTGAGTTCATTACCTTATATTGCAGTAACGCGAAGCTCCGAAAAGTTCATGGAGCACTTGCTGAAGGACAGCCATCCCATTTTGTTCGAAGGGTTGCACAGCTGTTTTCACCTGAGCGACCCACGTTTGACCGGGAGAAAAAAATATGTGCGGACACATAACATTGAGCACGATTATTACAGCAGCCTGGCATCCATTGAAAAATCCTTTTTCCGAAAAACATATTTCAAACAGGAGGCCAAAAAGTTAAAACGATTTGAAAAAACGCTTGCTCTGGCTGATGCAATCCTCGCTATCTCCAGGGCAGATGAAGAAGAATTAATGCTTCGGTATAAGAATGTGAAGCATGTGTCGGCATTTCATCCCAATGAAATGGTTCATATCAAACCTGGATCCGGAACTTTTGCCCTGTATCATGGCAATCTGGAAGTGGGAGAAAACAATCAGGCTGCAATGTTTTTGGCTGAAGAGGTATTTGCCGGGAGTTCCATCCCGCTGATTATTGCCGGTAAAAAGCCTTCCGCCGAACTAAAGATGCTGGCTGGCCGGCATCCGAACATCACACTGAAAGCGAATATCCCGACCCATGAGATCGATGCACTGATACACGATGCACAGATCAATATACTTCCCACTTTTCAAGCCACAGGTATTAAACTGAAGCTGCTGGCTGCTCTTTATAAAGGACGGCATTGCATCGTAAATACACCCATGGTCGCAAATACAGGTCTCGAAACGCTTTGTATTGTACGTGACGATGCTGCATCCATGAAGGAAGCTGTAGAAATGTATTTCAGGAAACCTTTTGAAGTAAGTGAGGTAATCCGCCGGGAGGAATTGCTGTATCCGGGTTTCTCGAATTCACAAAGCGTCAAAAAGCTGATGTCGCTCCTTTAAGCACTTACCATTGCCGAATCCAATACGGCGCCGTTTTCACATTTCAGTATCCGCGATGGAAATTTCTGGTACATCATAATGTCATGTGTTGCAATCAGTACGGCTCTGCCTGCACGGCTGATGTCGAGCAACAGTGAAATAATGCCTTCCGAAGTCTCAGGATCCAGGTTGCCGGTGGGTTCATCGGCGAGAATTACCTCCGGATCGTTCAGAAGGGCACGGGCGATGGACACGCGCTGCTGTTCCCCGCCGGAAAGTTCATGAGGCATTTTATGTGACTTGGTGACCAGGCCTACCTTTGTGAGTACATCTTCCATCCGCTTATCCATTTCCGCTTTGTCGCTCCAGCCAGTTGCCTTGAGTACAAATTTGAGATTGTCTTTCACACTCCGGTCGGTCAGCAGCTGAAAATCCTGGAACACAATGCCAAGTTTCCTCCGGAGGTAAGGAATTTCCTTTCTGCGGATGGAGGCAAGGTTATATCCGGCAATGGAAGCTTCCCCTTCATTCAGGGGCAAATCGGAATAAAGGGTTTTCAGTAAACTGCTTTTGCCGCTGCCCGTTTTCCCAAGCAGATAAACCATTTCTCCCTTGTCAATGTTAAAAGATACATTGCTCAGGACAAGATTATGTTCCTGAAAGATGGAAACTTTTTCGAGTGAAATGCTTCTGTCAAGTGTCATGCTGGCTTTGGAGAGGGAATGAATAAGAGCCTCTCCAAAGCGAAATTACCTTTCCCTCTCCACGAAACAGGAGCCCGGATTGCAATAATCTTAACAGTTGTACGTTCATAACTTAGATTTCTTCTTACAAACGACGCCATTGATGATGCCTACCTTTACATGATAATTTTTTCATGAAAAAAATGAGTGGAATCAAGGAATTCAAGGCGTATCTGATTGTCGTTCTCCTGCTCGGTTTCGTTCTGACCGGAAATGCACAGAAAAGTGCGATATATACCGATAAGGATTATACCTTCAAGCAGGCCCTTGACCTTTATGAAAAAATGGAATTTGCCGCTGCGCAGCTGGCCTTTATACACGTTGCCGAATCCTCGCCCGACCATCATACCCTCATCAGCGCGGATGCCGATTATTATTCAGCCCTCTGCGCCATGGAGCTTTTTCACCGGGATGCCGAATACCTGCTGAAGAAATTCATCCACGATCACCCGGAAAGCCCCCGGGTGCGCAGTGTTTATTTCAATCTGGGCAAGTATAATTACCGCAAGAAGACTTATAAAGACGCCATTGAGTGGTTCAACAAAGTGGAGATTTATGACCTTACGGAAGAGGACAAGGCGGAACTTTATTTCAAGCGTGGTTACAGCTACCTGGAGCGTGATTCCATTGCCAAAGCCACATCGGATTTCGATGAGATCAGGGACAAGAACACCAAATACAGCATCCCGGCTATTTACTACTATGCCCACATTCAATACAACGCTAAAAATTACGAATCGGCTTTGCAGGGCTTTCAGAAACTTGAAAAAGACCCCACCTTCGGGCCCGTTGTTCCGTATTACATTGCCCAGATATTTTATCTGCAGCATAAGTACAACGAGGTGATAGCGTATGCCCCGGCACTCCTCGATTCCGGTCACACCAAACGTCTCCCTGAGCTGGCACGCATCCTGGGTGAATCTTATTTCAAGACCAACCGTTATGCCGAAGCCATTCCTTTTCTGGAACGCTATCACAAAACAGCATCCCTGACCCGCAGCGATTCTTACGAACTCGGTTATGCCTATTATATGACCAGCAATTGCGATGCAGCCATCGCTTCATTCAAAGAGGCTGTCGGCGTTGATGATACCCTGGCTCAGAATGCCTGGTACCACATGGGGGCCTGCTACCTGAAAAAATCAAACCGGCAGTTTGCACAAAATGCCTTCGGCGAAGCTTCCCGCCTGCATTTCAACAGGGCTATCCGGGAAGATGCCTTGTTTGTTTTTGCTGAACTGACCTATGAATTGTCATACAGTCCGTTTAACCAGGCCATCAAAGCTCTCCAGCAATATATTGCCGAATACCCGGGTTCTCCAAGGAGCGATGAAGCTTAATCCTACCTGGTGAAAATCAATGTGGTTACGCGCAACTACGAAGAAGCGCTCAAGTCCATCGAGAGTATTAAGAAGCTGAATGAGGTACTGAAGCCGGTCTATCAGCAGATTGCCTACAACCGTGGCGTGGAGCTTTACAATAATTTCGATTACGATCAGGCCATCCGTCTTTTTGCAAAATCAATGAAATATCCGGAAGATCCGGTCACAGCCGCTCTTGCGAAGTACTGGACTGCGGAAGCTTCCTATCAGAAAGCCGAGCGGAAGGAGAACGACGGAAAGACAGACCGGAATGAAAAGGATAACCTGTATGAGACAGCCCTTGATAATTATAAGCTGTTTATGGTGGAACCGGGAGCTCCACGCACACCCATGTACAATACGCTCCAGTATAACATCGGATACAGCCTGTTTCACATGAAGGATTATAACGGTGCCATCACGGCATTCCGGAAATATGTCATGCAGAAGAATGAGCCGGCTGACAAGATATGCAATGCATATCTGCGCATCGGAGACGGTTATTATGTCGGCAAGGATTTTACCAACGCTGCCGAGTATTATGATCTCGCCTTCAATACCAAAACAGGCCGGCCTGCTGAAAAAGATTATGCATTGTACCAGCGTGGCATGGCGTTGGGTCTGGAAAAGAAATATGAAACAAAAATATCGGTCCTTACCTCTCTGCTGAACATGTATCCGAAATCGGTATACGCGGCAGCATCCAAATATGAGGTGGCACATACCTATGAGCTGATCAATCGTCCGGATGACGCTATTCCATTCTACAGGAAACTGATTGCCGAGAATAACGGAAGCCCTTATGTAAGAAAGAGCTATAATCAGCTCGGCCTTATCTATTCAAATAAAAACGATTACGACAATGCCATGGCCTGTTATAAAAAGGTCGTGAGTACCGACAAGAATTCACAGGAAGCCCAGGATGCCAGAACACAGATAAAGCAAATTTACATCGACCGCAAAGACCTGGATGGGCTGGCGAAATGGGATGAGTCTCAAGGGAATAATGTAGCTACTTCGGCTTACGACTCGCTGGCGTTTAAAGTGGCGAAAGAATATTATGTCAATGGCGATTGTCAGAACGCATCCACCTCCTTCGGCAAATATATTCAGAAATATCCTTCCGGTATATTCATGCTGGACGCGGCTTACATGAAGGCGGAATGCGACCTGAAGAATAATAATTTAGATGCTGCTCTTGGAGGATATACCTACGTGCTGAGCCAGCCTCCGGGCAAATACACCGAGTCTTCACTCAGGCGCGCTGCAGCCATAAGTTTCAATAAAAAAGATTATAAAACAGCCTTCGAGAATTACACCAAGCTGGAAAATATTCCGCAGTATGCGCTTGATGCACGGATTGGAATGATGCGAAGTGCCTGGGCATTGAAGGATTATGACAATGCCACCATCGGTGCTAATAAGGTGCTTACATCCGACAATATAACCCCGGATCTGGCCAACGAAGCGCACCTCATTGCGGCCCGGTCGGCCATGGAAAAACAAAACTATGACCTGGCTTATAACGAGTATTCACTTGCTGCTGCCGGCTCTAAAAATGAAGATGGTGCAGAAGCGGCCTATCAGATCGCTTTCATCCAGAACTACCGTAAAGAATACAAACAAACGGAAAAAAGCATTTTTGAAATGATCAAGAAGCAGGCTCCGTATAAGGTATGGGTGGGCAAAGCCTTTATCCTGCTGTCCGACAATTACCTCGCCTTGAACGATACCTTTCAGGCAAAATTTGTACTCAACAGTTTTATTGAACACACCGACCTGACTGATTTGAAAACCATCGCCCAGGAGAAGCTTGGAAAAATTCTGGAGGCGGAAAAGGCCAGAGACGCAGCCAAAACCGAAAAAGAACTCACTGTTCCGATGAATAACGAACAGGACAAGAAACTGTTTGAAGAAGAAAAGAAAGGAGGCCAGCAATGAAAATAATCATGAAATACACCTTGCTTGTCTTTGCCGTATTTATATCCATATCGGCATTTGCCCAATCGCATGCCGATCAGGGAGATGAAATCAAAACCATTGTCATCTCCGAATTCCAGCCGGAGATCACCAAGAACATACACAAAATCATTGAGTCGCCTTCTATCCGCGATACGGCAGTTCCTGCCCCGGATATTAATTATAACCTCCCTGCCCGGAAACTGGATACATATTTTCCTGTGGAACCCATCAAACCGGCTAAAATGGTCGGAGAACCCTTGAATAAACTCTACCATGCTTACCTGAAAGGCGGCTTCGGACTCCCTTATATGAGTCTTTACGGAGAGGGATGGTATAACAGCCTTCGCTCCAAAGACGGATCTTACAGCATTCATGCAAGGCATTTTTCTTCTTCAGCCAGTGTTGGAGGAACGCCTGGATTCAGTGGTTTCAGCGACGATGATATCAACCTGAGCGGAAAAAAATTCATTGGCAAGCATACGGTTGACGGAGCGCTGGATTATTCACACAACTCCCTTTTCTTTTATGGAGATGATATCGGGTCTTATCCTCACTCCAAGGATTCCATCCGTCAGAATTTTAATTATGTAGGAGCCAATGTAGGGCTGCTCAGCCATTATACGGATTCTTTCAAGATCAACCATTCTGTCAGGCTGAGCTATTACTACCTGGAGGATCACTACAAAACCAGTGAAAACAACATACGCCTGAGCGGAAGCATGTCGCGATACCTGCATACAGAACTCCTGGGGCTTGATATCCTGGCCGATTATTACAACAATCATTCTCTGAAAGACACAAGCAATTCCACCCTGCTTCAGATACATCCCCACATCAGCGCCAGCGGGGATAAATGGCAACTTCGGGCGGGACTCTCCTCATGGACCGAGTTTGGTAAGGGGCAAACCTTCTTCTCGTTCCTTCCGGATGCGGAGGCCAGCTATGATGTTTTCAAACATATCATCACGCCTTATGCAGGTATTGCGGGTGACGTGGTCAGGAACAGCTATAAACGGCTGAGCGATGAAAACCCCTTTGTCAGCCCTGCGGTAACCGCTGACATGAAAAATACCCGCTATAAATTCATGCTTTACGGTGGATTGAGAGGAAGCCTGAGCTCCTACACATCCTACGATGCTCAGGTGACCTATGGCAAAGTGGAAAATGCCGCCTTTTTTGTCAATGATACCACCGATCCCCAGCGGAACAAATTTACCGTGGTCTACGACGATGGTACATTGCTGAAAATACACGGTGAGGTAGGTTACCAGCAAACCGAGAAATTCAGGTTTCTGGTGAAGGGCGACTATGTGAAATACTTCCTGGATCAGCAGATACAGGCCTGGCATACCCCCACCACCCGGATCACCCTGTCATCCTACTACAACCTGAAACAAAAAATAAGCGTAAGGGCCGATCTTTTTGCCCTGAATGAGCAATATGCCCTGACCTATGTACCAAACCCCGCCAAACCGGGCACAAAACTGGCTAAATCCAAGGAATTGGGTGGACTGGTGGACGTCAACCTGGGTTTAGAGTATCGTTATACCAAGTTTCTGTCAGCTTTTCTGAACTTTAATAACATCGGTGCAGTACGCTACGACAGATGGAATGATTACCCCACCCAGCGCTTTAATTTGCTGGCCGGTGTTTCACTCATTTTCTGATCCGGAAAGGGCCTCAAAAAGGCCCTAAAATTTCTTCTCAGACCGCCAAAAAGCTTATCCTGTTTTTTATGAACAAATGTTAATAAAAAAGCCCTGTTTTCGGGCGCTTTTTTTCATGGCTAACACCCTTATTTTCACTATATTTGAAAGATAGTTGAATAACACCAAAACCACCCAAAATATTATGGAAGAAGCAGTGAAAGAGAACATCGCACAATCTGATTATTCTGCTGACAGTATACAGGTACTTGAAGGACTCGAAGCCGTCCGCAAAAGACCCGCCATGTACATCGGCGACATTGGTTTCAAAGGTCTGCATCATCTCGTTTATGAAGTCGTTGATAACTCCATTGATGAAGCGCTTGCAGGACATTGTAAAAACATTGATGTGTTTATCAATGAGGATAACTCTATTACCGTTAAGGACGACGGACGGGGTATTCCTGTTGGCATGCACCTGAAGGAAAAGAAATCAGCACTTGAAGTGGTGATGACCGTGCTGCATGCCGGAGGTAAATTCGACAAGGATTCCTATAAAGTATCCGGTGGTCTGCATGGCGTGGGTGTTTCCTGCGTGAATGCACTCTCTACACACCTGCGCGTGGATGTTCACCTCAACGGTAAACAATATGTACAGGAATATTCCATCGGTAAGCCTTTGTATGATGTAAAGGAAGTGGGTCCTACGGATTACCGTGGTACCATTGTTACTTTCAAACCCGATGCATCCATTTTCATCGTTCATGAATACAACTACGAAACACTCGCCACCCGTATCCGGGAACTTGCGTTTCTGAATAAAGGCATACGCATCACACTTTGCGACAAACGTACCAAAGATGATCAGGGTAATCTGATCACAGAAACGTTTTTCTCCGAAGGCGGATTGCGTGAGTTCGTTGCGTTCCTGGATGCAAACCGCGAGAAGCTCATCGACGACTGCATTTACCTCGAAAGCGATAAATACGGAGGTGTTCCAATCGAGCTGGCGATGACTTACAATACATCGTTCTCTGAGAATATCCATTCCTATGTAAACAACATCAATACACACGAAGGAGGAACTCACCTTGCCGGTTTCCGTAGGGGGCTTACCCGTACGCTGAAAGCCTATGCCGATAAAGCCGGTCTGCTTCAGAAAGTGAAACTTGAAATCAGCGGGGATGACTTCCGCGAAGGTCTTACGGCTGTTATTTCCGTTAAAGTTCAGGAGCCTCAGTTTGAAGGACAGACAAAAACCAAGCTTGGAAACAACGAGGTGATGGGTTCTGTGGATACTGCCGTGAGCGAAATGCTCAGCAATTATCTGGAAGAACATCCAAGACAAGCCAAAGTGATTGTCGACAAAGTAATCCTGGCTGCCACCGCACGTCATGCTGCACGTAAAGCACGTGAAATGGTTCAGCGTAAAAACGTTTTGTCCGGCACCGGTCTGCCTGGCAAACTGGCTGATTGCGCCAACAGCGATCCGCTTGCCTGTGAACTCTTCCTGGTAGAGGGAGATTCTGCAGGTGGAACCGCCAAGCAAGGCCGTAACCGTGACTTTCAGGCTATTCTGCCACTGCGTGGTAAGATCCTGAACGTGGAAAAGGCCATGGAATACCGCATCTATGAAAACGAGGAAATAAAAAACATATTTACCGCCCTGGGTGTAACCCGCGGAACGGTTGAAGATGAACGTGCCCTCAATCTGGATAAACTCCGTTACCACAAGGTGATCATCATGACCGATGCCGACGTGGATGGTTCGCACATCTCCACACTCATCATGACATTCTTCTTCCGTTACATGAAAGAACTGATTGAGAACGGCCACCTTTACATTGCAACACCTCCGCTTTACCTGGTTAAAAGAGGGAAAGAAGAAAGGTATTGCTGGAATGAGGACGATCGTGCTGTGGCAGTGCGTGAGATGGGTGGAGAAGGGAAAGAAAACTCCGTTGGGATTCAGCGATATAAAGGTCTGGGTGAAATGAACGCAGAACAATTGTGGTCAACCACCCTCAATCCGCAGTTCAGAACCCTCCGCAAAGTAACCATCGAAAGTGCCGCCGAAGCTGACCGTATTTTCTCCATGCTGATGGGTGATGATGTGCCACCCCGCAGGGAATTCATTGAAAAGAATTCGAAATACGCGAAAATCGACGCTTAAAATTATCATTGAAACTAGAAAGCCCCGCCTGGAACCCAGAGCGGGGCTTTTCAATGTATATGGCTTCCCCGGAACTTGATTTTAGCGCCATTAAAATTTCAGAAAGCCGGATTGTGAAACAGTATCTTTTCTACCTTAGCTCTCGATTTGAACAATACTCCGAATTAGTTTCAAAATTCTAAACTCAAAACCATGAAAGTTACAGTCGTAGGAGCAGGTAATGTAGGCGCAACCTGTGCCGATGTGATTGCTCACAAAGAATTAGCCAACGAAGTTGTACTGGTAGACATTAAAGAAAACTTTGCGGAAGGCAAGGCGCTGGACATCTGGCAGACCGCCCCAATCAATATGTATGATACCCGTATGACGGGATCCACGAATGATTATACAAAAACGGCTAATTCGGATGTGGTAGTAATCACCTCCGGTCTTCCCCGCAAACCGGGCATGAGCCGCGATGATTTGATTTCAACCAATGCCGGCATTGTAAAAAGCGTGACTGAGAACATCATCAAGCATTCTCCAAAAGCCATTATCATCATTGTATCCAATCCGCTGGATGTAATGACCTATTGCGCATACCTCACCGCAAAAATTGATTCCAAACGTGTATTCGGTATGGCCGGTATCCTGGATACCGCCCGCTACCGTGCATTCCTCGCTGAAGCCCTCAACTGCTCCCCGAAAGATATTCAGGCGGTACTGATGGGTGGACATGGTGATACCATGGTACCTCTTCCACGTTATACCACTGTTGGCGGCATTCCCGTTACGGAGCTGATCTCCAAAGAAAAACTTGATGCGATCATTGAGCGTACCAAGAAAGGCGGAGGCGAAATTGTTAACCTGCTTGGCACTTCAGCCTGGTATGCACCCGGTGCAGCTGCTGCTCAGATGGTGGAAGCCATCGTGCGCGACCAGAAACGCATTTTCCCGGTTTGTGCATTGCTCAACGGTGAATACGGACTGAAAAATATATACCTCGGTGTTCCTGTGAAGCTTGGTAAAAACGGTATAGAAGAAATCATTGAACTGAAACTGAATGCAGAAGAAAAAGCCCTGCTTGATGCTTCAGCGAAATCAGTGAAAGAAGTCATGGATGTGCTTGACAACATGAATGTGGTAGTGAAATAATCATTATCTGATTGTAATTTATCAAGAAGAGCGCCAGCCCGTAAGGAACGGCGCTCTTTCGTTTTCTCTTTCTGCCGGAAGGGTGTTGTATACCCGCCTGTCTTGTGTAATTTTGTACAAATAACCGTCATGCCAAAGATTATTCTTCCCATACGTTTCCTGAAGCTAAATGACAATGGCTCTCATCTGCTTCTTCGCGCCGTCATCAACGGCAAAAGCGCGCGAATGCTAGTGGATACAGGTGCTTCGAACACCGTTTTTGACAAAGAACGTCTTGCCTTTTTTCTGAATGGGGCAAGCGTTGAAGCGGAAGAAAGACTCAGTACCGGTCTTGGCACGAACAGCATGGAAAGCCATTCCGCTGAATTGCGTAAGCTGGAATTGGGTGGACTGAAACTCCTGAATCACCGTGTGCTTGTTTTGAACCTGAGCCATGTGAATGTTTCCTATGGGCAAATGAAACTTAAGCCCATTGATGGTGTGTTGGGAGGTGATATCCTCCGGAAATTCAAGGCGACGATTGACTATGGAAAGAAGCGACTGGTGCTTTACGATGAAAGGCCAAAAGCCCGCGTGAAACGCCGGAAAAAATGAGAAACAGGATTTCTTCAGCTTTCGTTTCTGTATTGGTGACAAATTTTTACTTTCGGTCATTCACCACGGCTTAAGCCGTTGATTTAATCAAACGGATACGATTGCATGCAGCTAACAGACTGGATTGGCCAAAGAAATGCCGATGATAAAGGCTCGGGTAAATGGTTCAGTATTGAAAATGTACTGGCTCTGCTGATCATCGGATATGTTTTTTATTTTGTGCTGCTTCCTTTTTTCGGCGATGGCTTTAACCGCATCCCCGGAGATGTGGTCGATGCG
>DASYGQ010000374.1:0-6176 GCA_035999585.1 Bacteroidia bacterium
ATTCAATATTCGGCGTTCGATATTCGATATTCTTTTTTTTCTGGCCTCAAATCCTGAATTTTTGTCATAAAATCTCATCGGAAAATATCAAATTGTCATTTCCTTTCAGCCTCAAATAATTCATTGATTTTCAAAAAGAAATAATCCTTATCCGCTCCTGCCGGGCATTCCTGGATTGTCTGGAAAAGTCATTTTGGCAGAAAAAAAGCCCCGGCATAGGGTTTGAAAGGGCATGTTTGTCATTAAATAAAATGTCTAACCAAACCAATAGGAGGAAACAAGCCATGACACTTGTAAAATGGAAAAGACCCGCAATGAACGGTCAAACCAGCACATCAGTAACCCACTCTCCGATCTCTGATCTGCTTGAGAATTTTTTCGGAGACAGTTTGTATCCTAACGAGTACAGCAATTTTGTTCCGGCGGTGAACCTTTCGGAAGATGAAAACCAGTATATGGTGGAGCTCTCCGCCCCCGGCTTCAACAAAGAAAACTTCAAGCTGGAAGTACACAAAGGCGTGCTGAGCATTTCCGGCAACCACGAGGAAGAGAAAGAAACAAAGGAAAAGAACTACAGCCGCAAAGAATACAACCGCGGTTCCTTCGTGAGGAAATTCACCCTGCCTGAAAGCGCGAAAGAGGATGCCATCGATGCCAAATATGAAAACGGTATCCTCAAGGTGAGCATCCCGAAACAGGAAGAAGCCAAAAGGGCTCCCAAGGAAATCAGGATTTCCTGAACACAGAAATGTTGATTGTAACATTAAATCTGAAAAACATGAACAGCATCATTCTGGGAGCCATGGGCATCCCCGCATTCATCGCTGTTGTTTTAATGATCTCTTATTACGACAGCATCCGTGAACAATTGCAGAACGGCTTCAACAGAGGCCGTGATCGTTTCAGGAGTTTCATTCGGAATGAACAGGATACTGACAGTGCATCGGTATCTTCTTACCGGAAAGGGCAGGAGGATGATTTTCGGGACTGGGATCTCTCCGGCGGGACGTTTGGGATTTGAGTGATTGGGTTTTGTTTTATGCAGAAGGCCTCCGATATTTCGGAGGCTTTTTGCATGATGTATAATTTGGTTTAAAAGTATCTGTTGTGTTTGGGCGTGTCCCTGATTAAGGCGCTGTGAGAGGCTATTTCAATTTGCAGATTATGAATGCGCCTTAATCAGGGTCGGGCTTTCCCCACTCGCTCTTTGCCGTTTTCCCTTTTCGGAAAAATGATACCTGGCGAATGACTATACTTCTTCTGGTGTGATCGAAACGGCAAAGGAGCTCAGACAATGGGTCAATCCCTCACGCAGGTTATTATCCGTGAAGTTTGGAAATATCAAGTGTTAAGAATCGATCGGGATAAATGATAAAATATTCACCATGTTATGGAGGGTTGGAATAATGTATGAATCTTTTCAACCCAGTACTACTTCAAGGGCTTTCAATTCTTTTGACGGGCGACCTTTTTGTGCACGGTGATGGGTTTGGTCGTAGACTTTGATCTTTCTTTGTTTATGAAGCCCTGTTTTTTAATATTTTTTGATCGAGGCTCTAGCTCCTGCTCCAGGTCTTCAATGCTTGGTAAACTTCCTTTCAATTTTTGAGGGATGCTTTCTGTCAGTTTGTATTCGGTGATTCCGATTGGCTTTTTCATGTCTTTCAAAGCATATTCTGCGATTATTCTGTTGCGGTGTTGCATATTAAAATCCCTATGCTCGGTTGATCCTTGTCTGATTTTAGTTTGTCATCTACCACAGAAAGATAGAAGTTCAATTTGCCTGCATACTCCGGAATGAATTTTCCGGTCTTCAATTCCACCACAACATAACAATGCAGTTTGGTGTGATAAAAAAGAAGATCCAGATAAAAATCCTCTTCTCCAACATCCAGATGAAATTGTTTTCCTACAAAGGCAAATCCAGCACCCAGTTCAAGCAGAAATTTTATAATGTGATCGGTAAGGGCTTTCTCAAGCTCCAGTTCCTGTATTTCCGCTGTGAGTTTTAGGAAATCAAAATTGTACGAATTTTTTAATGTCTCTTCAGCAAGCTCTGATAGAGCTTTAGGAAGCGTGAGCTGAAAGTTAGTAATCGCTTTACCTTTACGCTTATATAGATTGATCTCAATCTGGTGAACCAGCATGCTTCTCGACCAATTATTGCTTATGGATTCGATGACATAGAATATGGCCTCCTGCAAGTCTTCGCATTTGGTTATGATCTCCCTGTTATGTCCCCAGGGGATCCGGGTAATCAGTTCAAGAATTCTCTCGTGTATCCCTGCTTTTTTATTTACTGCCACAGCTTGTGGCAGTTTTAATGATTTCTCTATTACTGCCACAAGTTGTGGCAGTTTCTTTAAGGATTGGCTGTAGAACAAATACCATTTCTGAATGTAAAAGAGATTTCGTTCTGAAAAGCCTTTCATATCAGGGAATTCGTTGCTCAGATCCTTGCTCAATTGTATGATTAAGCCATCACCCCAGGCAGCCTTTTTTTGCTTCACCGTGACCATTTTTCCCAGATTCCAGTACAGCCCGAGAAGCTCCTGATTCACCGCGATTGCTGCTTTGATCTGGGAGCTGCGTACTTGTGATTTGATGGCGCTGAGTAAGTCTTTGTATTCCTTGCTTCGTGTTATTTTTAGATTCATCTTTCATATAGTATATTTCACAAAAGTAAAAGGATGCATGATCGCATTTATCAATTTAGATAGCTTGTTTGCTGAAATAATATGAAATTTATTGCGATGGAATAGTGATTGGCAGCAAATAAATCATAGAGGCCTGGTAGCTTGCGAATTAATTTGAAGCAAAATTGGATTAATCCTTTTTGATAAAACTCGCGCATCCTGATGTGCCAGTTTCTGATTGAATTTCATCAGGCTAAATCTTTCTGAGCTTTTTTTGCTGAAGCGTCAATCAAAACCAAATTGCGGCTTCCGTTTTTAGGAAAGGACCATTTAGGGCTTAAATAGAAATTTATTTTAAATAAACTATATAATTACTTACAGGTGTAAGAAATATTCAAAATATGTAAAGAATCTGAAAATACAGGGCAATCGCAATCCATCCTTGAAAACCTACCATCCAATCATTCATTCCCGCAAAATACTAAGTCCTGTTTGGATGTAAAACATTTTGGTATACTTTGGCTTTTGTTCACGTACGCTATCTTTTTAGCGAAGTTCAAAAGACACATTGCAATACTTAGCTTAATCCTTTGCTGGCAGAGGGTTTTGTGACTTATGTCTTTACTCGGGACGTGCCAGGGTTTTTGAAGTCAATTTGGATCAAGTACTTATATTATTGTTATTCAATTATTAATAATTATACACATTGTTACGTTTGGTCGTATTAAAGTATAGCTTGCGGCCCCTTTAAGATTAATCCGGCGGAAAACCCGCTTCACGAAAAAAACAAGAAAAGAACTTACACCACAGCAGGAAACCAGTTTCCTTCCTGATATTTTTTTCCTGCTGATCGATAATCCCCCGGGCTTGTTGGTTGCCAACAAAGCTCAACGCATTCACCTTTAATTGTCCTTTTTTTTTCACATCTAAAAATGCCCGTTATGATCAAATTAAATGTTACAAAGTATGGAAGAGGAGCTTTTTTCTTCTTTTCGCTTTCAATGCTCTGCATGAGTTTACAGACTTACGGGCAGACCGGAGTTTCCATCAATACGACCAATGCAGCAGCCGATGCTTCGGCCATGCTGGATGTTTCTTCAACCACCCAGGGCCTTCTGGCTCCGCGGATGACGACCTCTCAGCGCACAGCAATCTCCAGCCCGGCGAACGGACTGATGGTCTATGACATCACCCTCAAGCAATTCTATTATTGGGAAGCTGTTGGCGGAGTGTGGATGCCGGGTATCGGTGCCACCGGCCCTGCCGGTCCCACCGGTGCAGCGGGCGCCACAGGTGCTACCGGCCCCGCCGGAGCAACGGGTCCTGCCGGTCCCACCGGACCAACAGGTACTACCGGTGCCACAGGTCCTGCGGGCGCTACCGGTCCTGCCGGACCAACAGGTGCTACAGGTGCAACGGGAGCAGCCGGTGCCACGGGCGCAACAGGCCCTGCGGGTGCAGCTGGCGCTGCCGGTACAACCGGACAAAATGCCACCGATGCTTACGGATCTTCTTCGCTGAACGTTACTTCTTCCACCTCCTCCTTTACTACAGTACCAGGACTTACCCAAACCATCACTGTTCCTTCGAGCAGTGTCATTGAGATTCATACCGACGGATCCGTTGAAACAAATTCTACATCATCCTCCGGAAGCTCTATTGTGGATGTGATCATCTCCATTGATGGTGCTACACCAGCCAATGGCGCCTGGAGAAGAGTCACGGCAGCAAACACCTCGGGTGTTGCCAATATGATTGCCAACTATTCGATGGGTGAAACCGCAACCCTTTCAGCCGGTTCTCACACCATTTCGGTGAAAGCCATTTATTTCAGCGGATCAAGTTGTGTGGTTGGTGGTGATAACACGTCCATCCTGCAGGGAACACTTTCTGTCATTATTCTCAAGAAATAATTAGTAGATCCACATGAAAAAAATCATTTCTGCCGGGTTCGGCCTGATTCTCTTTCTGCTTCTCAGCCATGCGGCTGTGGCTCAGACTGCGACTCCGGATCCCAAACTGCATCTGCATAAGAACAAAACAATCAGCCCCCAGGATGCCGTGGTGGATACCTCCGGCGCCCCGGCACGCAAAGGAATAGGTCATCACAAGCATACCAACAATGGTAATCACACGGGTTATACACCGGACGATGCGCATCAGGACAGCCTTGCTCCAGTACCGACGTTAAAACTGCACGGACGCAAACAGTGAAATCAGCATTTCAATAAAAAGAATTATTCCGATGAAAAAATCAGTCAACTGTTTTTCACTTGTCCGGTATAAGCCCCGTCAGGCAGTCAGAGTTTTGTCTCTGCTGATTATCCTGCTCGGCTTTCTGGTGCAGACCTCCATTGCACAGACGACCCTGCATGCCAAACAAGCCTATATCCACATCAACGCCGGAACAAAACTCGTGGCCGGTGGAGACATCGACCTGGAAGCCAGCAGCCAGTTCGATAACTCGGGACAGCTTACTGCCAAAGGAAACTGGACGAATAATTCCGGTGCAGGCGGCTTTGTGACAGCCACAAATGGTACGACCGAATTTTCAGGAACCACCACACAGGCCATTGCCGGTTCAAGTCCGAGTACCTTCAATCAGTTGAACCTGCTTGGAACCGGACAAAAAACAATCATCTCTGATTACCCCGTCACTGTCAACGGCAACCTGACCATCACCGATGGAGCCGTGAATACTTTACTTAATAATACCATTACCGGTGTGAGCCCCCTGCTTGTCAAGGGCAACCTGGTGCTGAGCTCCGGATCAACATTGCAATCAAATGGTCCCGGTTTTGAACTCAGAGGCAATCTGCAGGTGGATGGTACCATGAACTACGGTTCATCGGGAAACCGCAATCTTTTATTCAGCTCTTCCACGGCACAAAGCATCAGCGGAGCCGGTACGCTCAGCGTGTATGCCATGCAGGTAAGCAAGACTGCCGGAACACTCACGCTCAGCAAAGCCATCGGTATCGACAATACCTTAACACTCACCGCCGGAAACATCATCAGCACATCCACGAATCTGTTGACATTCAATAACGGAAGTACGGTTACCGGAGCCAGTAATACAAGTTATGTTTCGGGTCCCGTTAAAAAGGTCGGTAACAGTGCTTTTACATTTCCTTTGGGAAGCAGCAGTCAATCCTCCAACGGTTATCACCCGGCAGCCATCACAGCACCTGTGAATACTACGGATGCTTTCACGGCTCAGTATTTCAGGGCTGGACAAAGCGACGGGTCAAATGCAGATGTGACACTTGTCAACTTAAGCAATTGTGAATACTGGAACGTAACGGAACCCGCAGGAACATCTTTGGTGAGTCTTAGTCTCGGCTGGAACCCTTCCTCCTGCGACACGACCACACCGGCCAACATGCGTGTGGCATATTGGAATGGTACTTCCTCCACCTGGAAAGATCAGGGCGGTATCAATCCAACAGGAACAAGCGCTACCGGAACCATTACTTCTTCAGCGGCCCTTTCGGCCTGGGGCGATTTTACGCTGGCCAACAAAGCCAATATCCCAAGCAC
>DASYGQ010000240.1:0-2818 GCA_035999585.1 Bacteroidia bacterium
TTCCACATAGCGTCTTTGTCCTTCAGCAAAGAGGGTGTCGAATGCAAGCGATGATTTGCCCGAACCGCTGAGGCCGGTAATCACCACAAAACGGTTGCGGGGAATAGCAACGTCAATATCTTTCAGGTTGTGAACCCGGGCACCTTTAACGATTATGTAGTGTTTGGAATCAAGGGATTCCAGTTTGGGTTCAGTCAGGGTTTCCATCGGTTTTTAGCAAAATGCAAAATTACTCATTATTCAGGCAGAGGATGCAAAGGGCCTTATTTTTGAGATGGATTGATTGCAAAATTGCATGGATCGCCTGTTTTCGGAAGATTTCCCGAAAATTTGTTATTTTCAATCTAATTCCTATATTTGTCTAATCAAGTTCTTTACACAGGCGGTTGATTTTATTGTTCCATTTGGATTATTTAACACTTTCCGGAACTTTATTGGATCAGGCCCGTATAAAAAATATCCCATTCAATTTCACTGGTCCCGGTTTTCGAACCGGACATAAAAAAGAAAACCATAGCATAAACTCTACTTTTTAATTAAGGCTCAGACTTAAACTTAAAAAGGAGGTAACTATGGATTTTCAGAATCTATCCGACCAGGATTTAATCACACTTTTTCAAAACGGACAGGAATCGGCTTTAGGCACCCTGGTTACCCGCTACAAGCGCAGGATATTCTCGTACCTGTACCAGAAAACGAACGACCGGGAACTGTCGAACGACCTTTTTCAGGATACATTTATCAAGGTGATCAACACCCTGAAAAAGGGTACCTACCGAAACGAGGAGAAATTCCTTCCCTGGGTGACCCGGATAGCCCACAATGTCATGATCGACCATTTCCGTAAGTCGGCCCTGATGCCGATGAGCCACGGACATGCCGATTTTGATGTATTCCGCCAGGTGAGGCGGGAAGACAGCGTTGAGCAGAAGCTCATGAAATCCCAGACTTATGACGAGCTTATCGGGCTCATCAAGCGCCTGCCCAAAGAACAGAAGCAGGTATTGGTCATGCGCATCTATGGCGATAAAAGCTTCAAGGAGATTGCAGAAAAAATGAATGTGAGTCTGAACACCTCCCTGGGCCGTATGCGTTATGCCCTGCTCAACCTCCGGAAAATGATTGAGGAGAAGCAATTGGAAATCAGCTGATGCAGATATAAGCCTTCCTGTGCTCCTGAGCGGCCCGGGAAGGCTTTTTATAAAATATCCGGTTCCGGAAACAATAATTTGAAAAGAGCTTCGTTTTACTACTAAACAACACTAAAACGCTTTATCCCCAAACCCAACCCTAAATCCTTCAAATGAAGAAAACCTCTACTCTGAAACATGCGGGCATCACAAACAGTATGAAAGGCTTCAGCCGGAAAGCTGTCAATCCCGAGCCATCCGAAGACAACGCCGCCTTCGAACCCGATGCACAAACCATTTGCAACATTCTCAATTATTCCAAAGCCCTGAGCGTGCAAAGCTCGGTTTTTATGGAGCATATTGTAACGGTTAACAACTAGGCCAAATGAAATTCTAAAATCCATTCCTGCATCAGGGATGGATTTTTTTATGCCTGTGAATACCATTCCACGTTCACAAGCTGGCTCGCTTCTTCGAGGTCTTGAAAAGGTTCGTTATATTTGTATGAATCTGAAAATCCGTAATTGGAAAAGCACCTACTCTCAAAATCCACCTTCATCCGGGGTCTTCAATGCCGGAAGTCGCTTTTTCTTTACAAGAACTATATCCACCTCCGCGATCCCCTGAGTTCCGAAAGGCGTGCCCTGTTTAACCGGGGCACGAATGTCGGCGTCCTCGCCCGTGATCTTTTTCCCGGCGGAACCGATGCCAGCCCTTTGAACGGCAAAAGCTTCTCGGAAAGCGTGGAGAAAACAAGGCTGCTGATTGAAGCCGGCACAGAAATCATTTATGAAGCGGCGTTTCAGTTCGACCGGGTACTGGTGGCCCTGGATATTCTGGTTAAAAAGAACGGGAAATGGTATGCCTATGAAGTAAAGAGCTCTTCGCGTATTTCTTCTACCTATTATCTCGATGCATCCCTGCAGTACTATGTCATCAGCCGGTCAGGCCTCGAACTGGAAGACATTGCCGTGGTGCACATGAATACCGGCTATACCCGCAATGGCCCGTTGGAACTGCATAAGCTGTTCACGATTGTCAGTGTGAAAAAAGAGGCCCTGCGCAACATGCAGATGATTGAAGATACCATTGCCTCCGAAAAAGAAACGCTTGAACTTCCTCAGGTTCCCGATATTGCTATCGGGGAGCATTGTTTCAGTCCTTATCACTGTGACTTCATGGGTCAGTGCTGGGGACGAGTACCTGAAGATTCGGTGTTTGCCCTGAGCGGCATCCCCAAATCCGAACTTTTTGAGTTGTACAATGCAGGTGTAAAGCTGATTTCCGACATACAGGACAACGGCAGCCTGAGTGAAAATTTAAAGATGCAGGTGGATGCTTTGAAGAAAAACACTCCGATCATTAACCGGAAAGGGATCAGCGATTTCCTGAACACGCTTCAATACCCTTTGTTCTTTCTCGATTTTGAAACAACCATGCCTGCAGTTCCTTTGTATGAAAATACAAAGCCTTACCAGCATCTTCCTTTCCAATATTCACTCCATTATAAAAGAAGCCGGGAGGCGGAACCCGAGCATTTTGAGTTTCTGGCGGAGACCCACGAAGACCCACGCAAGGCTTTTTTACTGAGTCTGCTTGAACATACCAAGCGCCCAGGCGATATCCTGGTGTATTACGCGACCTTCGAACGCAGCATTTTCAGCAGCCTGAAAAAAGATTTTCCGGAA
>DASYGQ010000402.1:0-2758 GCA_035999585.1 Bacteroidia bacterium
AACAAAAACGGCCGCATCCTTCAGATTATCCGGGTACATAAAATCATCGGAATCCAGGAAAGTCACAAAATCGCCTTTTGCATTTTCCATTCCCCTGTTTCTAGACCAGGAGCGTTCATAATTCCTGTCGTTTTTCAGATACCTGATTTTTCCGGCTTGAATGCATCCCGACAAAACTTCCTCGGTATTATCGGTAGAGCAATTGTCAACCACAATCACCTCATAATGGAGATAAGTCTGACTGAACACACTGGCAAGTGTTTTCATGATCAGATCGGCCCTGTTATAGGTAGGAATAACGATCGAAAAAAAAACGGGTTGAGGGATCATAAAAATAAATTGAAAGACACATTGGCTCCCGGGAATGTCACAGCCCGCTCAGGCTCCTGTCTCTTTCTGCCATTTGATGGTTCTTGCCAATCCGTCTTTTAGGGTGATTTGAGGAAAAAATTTCAGCTTGTATCTGATTTTCTCAATGTTCAGAACTCTTCTTCGTATGTTATCAATGTCTCTTTTATCGATGTACTGAATATGCTCTGACTTTCCCCCTGTAATTTCAAGAACTGCCTTGGCCAGATTGTTTACAGATGTTTCCACGCCAGTGCCTATATTGAATACTTCTCCGATGGCTTTCTGATCGAGTGCTGCAAGTATGGTTGCCCTGCATGCATCTTCCACAAAAGTATAGTCTCTTGTTTGCTCTCCGTCACCATGAATTAACAGAGGCTCACCGGTCAATGCTTTTTGAATGAATTTCCCGATTACGCCGCAATAAGGGTTCGATGGAGCCTGATTGATGCCAAATACATTGGAATACCTGACAATGGAAACCGGTAAATTGTATTGTTCGTAAAAGGTTTTTGCATATCCCTCTCCTGCATATTTACTGACAGAATAGAAGTTCAACAGATTGATTCCGTCATCTTCATTCACGGGAATATGTTTCGCATTTCCGTAAACAGAAGAAGTGGAAGTATAAACCATTCGTTTAACCTGGTTTTGCTTACAGGCCTGAAGTACATTGTAAGTTCCTATTATATTATTCGTCAGGTCTTCGTAAGGATTTTGGGAAGAGGCGATGATGTTTCTGGCAGCCAGGTGGAAAATCACATCTTTGTTCCTGGTGTGTGCCATCAGAAGATCTGCGTTCAGTACGCTTCCTTTGACCACTTCCACATCAAGCCCGGTCAGGTTTTTTTCAGATCCGGTGAAAAAATCGTCGAGTATCGTCACCTTTGCACCATGCTCGTTGCGAATCATTTTAGCAAGGTTAGAGCCAACAAATCCGGCACCTCCGGTAATGAGAACTTCTTTCATCGTATCCTATTTTAGCATTAAATTTAAATTATCCTTCATTTTCAAAATATCCACACTTAAATTCCAATACGCTCCCGGGCGTGTATCCACAAATTCACAAAACTGGCAATAAAAATCAAGCTGAAACACACTTGCAAGGCTAAAATAGCAATTGTCGTTACCGTTTTCCTTCTGTGTAAACTGAAGCACTTTTCCATTTTCAGGCATAAACATCATGTTCACCAGGTTTGAGCCAATGATTCCTGCAAAGTAGGAACAACAACTCATCATGGCTATCTGCTGACGGAAGGTATAATCTTCAAAACAAATAATCTTAAAACCCCTTGCCGTCATTTCTGCTTCCACTTCTGCTTCATTCAACACGTATCTGAACTGGGCTCGTTTGCGGCTGACATAAATTTTCCGGTAATCCTCTTTTTTTTCAAGTCCTTCAAAACTTGCAAGACGAAGAAGTCTTTCACGCATGCTTTTCATAACAGAAGGATTGAAATTACCGGTTGTCACAATATGCTCCGGCATAATCAATTCCTTCAAGCTTACATAGGCATTCGCGGGAAAATATTCAATTCCTTTAAACTGAAAGAGACCAAGGCATGCCTGAATATAACCCGCCTGATGATTATCGGGCAAAAGAAGGGTCCATTCGCTGCACTGATCCTCAATTGCAATCAGCCGCGGCATGGCATCGAGAAACCAGTGAAAATAATTGAATGTCCAGGCATTTGAAATCAGTAGGTACTTCCTGTCAGGCAGCTTTATTTTTTTTCTCTTCAGAAGATTAATGAGCCTGTATTTGAACCCGTAATCTTTTTCAAATTCCGGATGAGGAAGCGAAGGAAGAAATGTCCGAAAGAAGTTAAAAACCACGCCTTCGCCGGATACGAATACATTGCGGAAAGTAACCAGATCGGCCCGGGGAAAAGACCGCCGGACCTCATGCTGAAAATAATTTCGTTCTGTGTTTGCAATGTTCTTGGGCCATTGCCGTGTCACTGTAAATGAATCAAAAAGCTTTTTTCTATCGGCAATCATTAGATTCAGTAAATTAGCAGCTTGGCACCCAAACGGATGAGTTCAGAGGAATTTCGTCTCAGTGCATAAAGTTATAAAATTTAGCGATTTCAGACCTTCTCATTCTAAAGAAATAATTCTGTAAGCCTTTCTATGTGCGGCATCAGCGGCTATTTCAGTCCTACCCATTTCTTCACACCAGAAGATCTGTCCATCATGATCCGGTCGCAGCATCACCGCGGGCCTGATTCCGAAGGTTCCTTTATACTGGAAGGCCTCGGCCTTGGTCACAACCGTTTAAGTATTATTGATTTGAGTGAACGGGCCGCACAACCGATGCATTCAGCGAACGGAAGATATGTGATGGTGTTTAACGGCGAAGTCTACAATGCACCTGAAATATCTTTGCTTTTACCCAAACAGTCCGGCG
>DASYGQ010000406.1:0-9156 GCA_035999585.1 Bacteroidia bacterium
CACGACAAAGACGAATGGATGGAATACACCCCCGACCCGGCGGTGATCTACGAAAATTTTAAGGATAAGGTGGACATTGTGATCTCCGGCGGTTATTCAAACCTGCAGGCTTCTACGGTGGTGGATTGCACAGATGGCGAGCCTGTTGTGCTCAGGCAGGGATTGGGGAATCTGGAGGAGTATTTGTAGGGAGATCAGGAAGGGGGGCAGATGAAGGGACAGGGATTCCGGGAGAATAAAAAAATAATCAATGCTCAATACTCAATATTCAACTCTCAAGTGTTTATTTAGTTGAACATTGAGTATTGAGCATTGATTATTGAATATTATTTTGTTTTAAAATACTCATCTCATTTAAATCCTTACCCGCAAAAAGGGCTATTCCTGATCAAAAGGACATTCCAATGAAATGCCTGGCAGGAATAAATAAATGAACCTGAAAACGGAAGAATAGCCTGAATCCGTATGTCCTAGGCTCCGCCAAATTCACTGAAAATTGTGTTTGTTTTGACTAGGCTACTGTCCTTGATTTGAGAAAACAAATCATAGTATGTCAGACAAAACAAGGAAATGAACAGAATGGATTGTTTAGTCATTATTTATGACTGATTTTCAGTTGATCCAACTCTGCAACTGTAATGATTGGCGGCATGATGTGATGCCTCATTTTGAAGGCCACCAAATCACCTGTCTTTTTTGAATCTTCCATATTCACAAAACCCTGATTTCCGGAAACAGCGGGAATTGTTTTTTGATGAATCACCTTTTTCCCATCGATCAGAATATCGTATCCCCAACCCAGTGAGTCTTTGAACGTATTTACCTTAACATCCGAAGGCGAGGCATCGGGAAACACGGGCTTTGACTTTGCATTAATCAGGGTATCCGTCATTATCGGATGAACACCTGATCCAGAGCTCTGACCAGAAGTCTTCTCTAAAGAGCTTGAGGGCGTACTCTCATTGTTTGATGAACAGGAAACAAATAGGCCTAAAGCAAATAAAACAATAAAGCAGTACCTAGCTTTTCGTATATACATAGCGGACCTCAATTCGTAAACGGATTCGGGTTCACAAAACGGAGTGTAATCTCCATGCCTCCTTTATAATGACTGGCAGACTGAAGGGATGAGTTATTAATATCGTAACTGAACCCAATCGCATAACCAGAGTATTCCAGAAGAAGAGCTGCGATGGCACTGTCTCCTGCCCTGTAAAAGGAGCCTAATGAAAGAGCAGCGCCTTTGTTCCTGCCTGTATATTTACTATCCTGCTTCAGCTTATACCGTATTAGTGTGCCGACATATATTTCCTGTAAAGGTCCCTGCACGCAATAAAAAAAGCTGGGTACAAAAGCTATGTTGGTATTGGGAATGCTTAATAATGCACTTCCATGAATCACATATTTCATGTACAGCTTTTCTCCATCGTCATAAAAGGAATAGCCAGGCTGATTGGGATGCAGGATAGAAACGCCAACATTGAATTTCAATTCGTGGTTATCAGTCACTTTAATGGCTCCGGAATTATTATTATACGTCCAGATCAGGCCGGCACCGGTATCGAAATAGTTTAAGGTAGTGCCTTTCAGGCCTTCTGCCGTTGGAAGTGTCGGGTCATAAGCCACACCGTTAAACTGACTTCCGGTTCGTATGTCCCAGGCATCCAGGCCTCTTTGAGCGAACCCGCATTGCAATCCGGCGCCCAACGTATTAAAATCATTCAATCTGACATGATAGGCTAAACTGAGGTTAACCTGGTTTGTGGATATGTGAGCATCTCCGGCTTTGTCGCTGTACATATTCATTCCCGCTGCCCAGAAGCCTTTCTTTTGACTCTTTTTGCTGATCCTCATATCAAACGAGGCAGCCATGGTCTGATAGGGTGTTGTCACACTCTGCCATTGATTGCGATAGTTCAGATAGGCCTCCATGTCATAAAGAGCGCCTGTCAGAGCAGGGTTTTGTGTAAGGGGTGACATGTAAAACTGTGAAAAATGAGTGTCCTGGGATAATCCCGAACTTGGAATACTCCAAAGTATAACCGCCAATAAAGCTACTTTGGACAAAATCAAAAAGGGAGCCATCGTTCTTTTCTTCACCAGTATTTTTTTGCGGTATTCTAAGATATACAATTAATTCTATCTACTTTAACGGATCAGCGAGACACTTCCTTTTAATTCCTGATGAGAACCGTTATTGCTGACCAGCTTGCAGGAATAAACAAATGCACCGGAATTTACAGGTTCTCCTTTAAATGATCCATCCCAGAAATCGTCGATGTTGTTTGTCTCAAAAACCTTTTCGCCCCAACGATCGTAAATCGCAATTTCAAACTTCTGAAGGCAAAAGCTGTTCTTTCTGTAAAACCGGAGCTGATCGTTTTTGCCATCTCCATTGGGACTGAACACCGTAGGAATAAAAACATCAGCTGTAATGTCGTAAGCAAAATAAGCGAGCGGAACCCCAAAAGTATTGACGCAGTTGGTTCCGCTGTTTATGGTCAGGGTCACCGGATAGGTGGCAGAATCCTTATAAGAGTAACAAGGGTTCGGATAAGCACTGTGAACACCATCTCCAAAATCCCAGTCCCAGGTTAAGGCATTCACAGAATGATCAAAGAACTGAATGCACTTATCCGTGCAGGGTTCATAATCGTAAGTAAACGATGAACTTGCCGTAGTAAAAACAGAAATCGTCGTTCTTGCCGTATCAGAACTGCAATGCCCTGAAACGGCGACTGTATATGTTGTTGTGCTTGTTGGATTGACCGTTATTGAAGTGGTGGAATCGCCTGTGTTCCAGGAATAGTGCGTTCCTCCTGATGCGGAAATGGTGACACTGCTTCCGGTGCACACCGTATCACGGTTACTGGATGCGCCAGCCACCACTGCGTATGAAAACTCCCAGAGATCATTCAAAATTTCAAATCCGGCAAAAGAAACACCGTAAGCACCGGTTCCTAAATATGCCTTATTACCGATGACAAAAGAAGGGACGTCCCAGCGGGTTGTACCCGGAAATGAAGCGACTTGAGTCCAGGCATATCCATGGGGGTTAAACATCCATACATCGTCCGGATACATATTCCTTTCATCCGTTCCCATACAAAGAAATCCATATCCGCAAAGAGAGAATCCAACAGCACCTCTGCGAGCAGTCCCAGGGAATCTGACCCATTGAATCCATGTATTCGCGACCGGGTCGAACCTCCAGAAATCCTGAAAATGTGTGGGTGAGGAACCCGAGGATGCACAACTGCAACCTGTTCCCAGATACGCAAAATTTCCAATGACAAATTCTGCACGGTCAATATCCCTTCTTCCTCCCGGAGGAAAATCCTGTTTCTGCATCCAGCTATCGGATAGCGTATCGTACTCCCAAACATCTTTCAGGCATCCACTGGTATTTTGTCCTGTGCCTATATACCCCTTCCCTCCTATCGAAAATCCAAATGCCTGCTCTCTGACATCAGGTCCCACATTTGCCTTCTGAATCCAATTGTTCGCAACAGGGTCATATCGCCAAAAATCATTTTGGAAAACACCCGCAGCTTCACCTGTTCCTAAATATCCATAATTTCCGATTGCAAATCCTGTTGCATAAGCTCGGGGGCCTGGAGGGAAACTAGCTTTTTGACTCCATGTATCCAGGAGAGGATCGTATTCCCATAAATCATCTACATAACTGCTGTAACTCTCTCCTGTTCCCAAATAGCCTTTTCCGTTAATGGTAAATGCAACAGCAGATGTTCTGGATGTAGCTATGCTGTTTTTTTGCCCCCAAATTCCTTGAGCTTTTGCTGAGAAAACAAGAAAGAGGAAAGGGACAACTCTTTTGAAAAGGCCGATTGTCTTAAAAAAGAGTTTACAATGAGAGCGCACACTCAAATATAGCGGAATTAAATGTTTTTAGCGGAAAAGCGGAAGGAGAGGCTGATTTTAACATCTACCGTATCACTGAACAACATTGTACCGAATCAGATTCCAAACTTTATGTGTAGCGAGTATTTCTTTTCGGATCACTCCAATGTTTTTTGCCAGATATACATTAGTCACACTATTATATTGAATTGGATTTTGTTTATCATTAAACAAAACAACATTTTTAAAATAATTACTTTCAATTTTGAGGCTGTCATACTGATTTTCAAACGCTACGGTGGAGGCATACCCATTATCCGGCACAAAGGTCTGCCCTACAACAAAATAATCAGTCATTAACCAAGATGGAGTACCTGCATTATTAATTTTATTTCTCCAAATTTCAGAATGCCCACCGGAAGTAAAATGTGTATCCACCCAATCATTATATTGAACGCCTTCAAAACTGCTTTGGGTATAGACATTAAAATATCCATAATACCCATTGTAGGGATGACCATTATCAGGAGTGTTTTGTTCTGTTCCCTGTTTGGAAGCGGTTACATATACGCTATCCAAAGCTAAAGTTGCGGTATCGCGATATATCCAGTAAGTCCCTTTCTTAAAATACCCATAATCAGCTAATATCTGGGGAACAGGAATCCGTTTGTCAGGATATACTGTAGCCTTATCCTTTTTGCAGGAAATAAGGCCGATTAAAACAGAAATAAACAATATGTATTTTTTCATCTTAATATGGCTTGTTTGCTTACAAGCATATTGATCGAATTTCTATAACTCTCGCTTTATCAAAGCAAACCCATTCCAATCACAAAACCTAGCCTAATCCGATATTATTTACACAATATATTCAATATCCATTGTAACCTTTTAAGGAACATAAGCTATCAAAAGGCTTGAATGAATATGTGCGATTTAATCCTGGGGAAACGGAATTATTGCTCAGGGAGCAAAGAGAGACCAGGTTTGCGAAAATGCGGAGATTAAAAAAAGGGAATATCGAATATCGAACGCCGAATTTCGAATATCGAAGGAACACCACTTGGGGTTCATTATTCGGTGTTCAATAATCTAAGTAATACCACTTCGACATTCGATATTCGGCGTTCATTATTCGAAATTCATTTTCACAAAGCATCTCTCACCCTCAAAAACGCCTCCCCAAACCCCGACACGATATCCCCCGCCGTCATCGCTTCCATGGAGAGATGCTGTGCCGCGATATCTCCGGCCAGACCATGCAGGAACACACCAAGCACCGCAGCATCGCCGGGATCATAGTCCTGTGCCAGCAGGCCGGTGAGTAATCCGGTGAGCACGTCGCCGCTGCCTCCTTTGGCCATGCCGGGATTGCCCGTGGAGTTGAAGAACACCTGTCCTTCGGGTGTGGAGATGGATGTATGCGCACCTTTCAGGACAATATAGACCCGGTGCTTCACAGAGAATTCGAGCTGCCATCCCATCCGGTCAAAAGCGCTTCCCTTTTTACCGGTCAGTCGTTCAAACTCTTTGGGATGTGGCGTCAGGATGCTTCCTGCAGGCAGAAAAGAGATCCATGTTTTGTTTTCGGCAAGTATGTTGAGTGCATCGGCATCGAGTACCATCGGGCCGGCGCTTTGCTGGATCAGCAGCTTGAGGATGTTTTGTGTCTGTTTCTCCATGCCAAGCCCCGGCCCTGCTCCCACCGCCTGAAAGCCATCGAGATGAATGGAATCCGCCACATAATTGTTTTCGGCATCGGGCACCACCATCGCTTCGGGAGCGCCGCTCTGCAGAATGGAATAGCCGCAGGCAGGGACATGAACGGTTAGCAGCCCCGCACCGCTGCGCAGACAGGCTTTCGTGGCCAGCAAGGCGGCTCCGATTTTACCCAGACTGCCCGCCACCAGCAAGGCATGACCGAAGGTTCCTTTGTGCGAGAATTTAGGACGGGGCATTAACAGTCCCGCTGCAAAGTTCGCGGTGACATAAGTAAATGTCGTCTGCACAGATTGTATATACTCCGCATTGAGGCCGATGTCGAGCACCTCAAACTGTCCCACTGCCACAGCATGATCGGCAAAGAGCAGGGATAGCTTGGGCTGCTGAAACGTGAGTGTATAGGTGGCATGAACCACCGCAGCGCCTGTTTCCAACGGACCATCAGCAGGCAGACCGGAAGGCAGATCGATGGCGACAATGATACAGGACTGTTTGTTGATATGGCTCACCCATTCTGCTGCTGCTCCGTGAAGAGGCTTATTCAGTCCGGTTCCGAAGAGGGCATCCACAATGAGTCCTCCTTTTGCAGGTGCCGGGAGGAGTGCATGAGGTTCTGCCGGATTGTGAATCACAACAGAAGCCAGTTTCATCTCCTCCAGCCTTTTCAGATTGTGTCTGAAATCCACTGAATAAGAAACCGAAGGAAGAATAAAAACGCGGATGGCAAAACCTTTGCCGGCAAGAAGGCGCGCTACGGCCAATCCATCTCCTCCATTGTTACCGG
The DNA here is from genome assembly GCA_035999585.1 of Bacteroidia bacterium. GTDB lineage: Bacteria > Bacteroidota > Bacteroidia > Palsa-965 > Palsa-965 > Palsa-965. Next base: position 6,368 of record DASYGQ010000406.1, read on the forward strand.
GGCCGCAATACACGTCCACCGTGCGGATGTTTTGCATGAATGCGAACAGAAGCAGCTTTCCTGTAAAAGCAAGGGCGGCGCGTTCCATCAGGTCAGCGGAGGAAATGGGTTCGTGTGCAATCGTATAGGCATCGGCCTCTTTGATCTGGGCCTGTGATAGTATTTTCATAAATGAACTGTGTTAGCAGGAGCTTTTTGAAGACTCCCTTATTCATTATTTTTTTATCATTAAAAATGATTTCTTGATTGAACTACTTATAAATAGAAGGCTTTAAGCCAGTTCGAACATTTGATAAAAGCGGAAAGCTCCTTTCTTGACAATTGAAAGAGAATCACCAATACTTGCCCAATAATTCGCCGTGTGCGCGGGGCCGTCCACGCGGAGTGCGAACCTCCGGTGGGAGTTTGCCAACCGCAATTGGGACAGTAATCTAAAGTACCCACCGGAGGTTGGTCTGCGTGGGGTCTTTTTTGGTTACTTTTTGGACAAGCAAAAAGTGACAAAAACAAAATTCCTTTGAACGCCATGGTTTTAATTGGACAACAATCATTTTTTATGAGCTTTCTCTTTCAACAATGCATGAATCTTCAGTACTTGCGGAATGAGCAATTCTTTCCCATCGTTGATAATTGTATAGGTGGCGTATTTCTTCAGATCTTCCTGTTTCATCTGGTTGAGGCTTCGCTTGCGGACTTCCTCCTCACTGATATCATCCCGCTTAGCCGCTCTGCTGAATCTTAAATCGTCCGGAGCACATACGAGGATGATGCAATCCATTTGCTGATGGGCTCCGGATTCGACCAGGATGGCTGCTTCGCGGAGCACATAATCGGCCGCTTCATTCTCATGAGCCCAGTCCTCAAAACGTTTGGAGACAGCAGGATGAATGATTCCATTCAGGAGCTTGAGTTTCTCTTTGTCATTGAAAACGATGGAGGCAATTTTTTTACGGTCGGGCTTTCCCGGTTCCGGGTAGACAGAAGGACCGAAGATGTCAGTCACTTGTCGCACCACATCGGGATTGCTCTCCAGTATCTGTCTCGCTTCCCGGTCGGAATTGAATACAGGAATACCCAGCAGGCGGAAAATATCGCAGACAACGGATTTCCCGCTTCCAATGCCTCCCGTTATGCCAGCTTTGAGTGCCATGTGTGTTGATTGATAAACTCCCGGATGGAAGGTATTTATTTCCCTTTTTTGGGAGGAGCGCCAGGGCCGGATGTTTTCTGTCCCGTTGCGCCTTTTCCTGTGCCTGGAGCGGCAGGTGCTGCGTATCCGACGGGTAGCAGCACGATGTCCTTTTCGATTTCCGTTTTGAAGGAGCTCTTGTCAACGATACTCACCTTCTGGGTATAAGACTGGAAACCGGGCAGCTCAATATTCACTGAGTAAACACCCGGAGGAACAATGATCACATATTTACCGGTATTCGAATTAGGTACATAGTTTCCGATATTGTCCTGGTTCTTTTCATTGAGCACGGTAATGAACACATCCGCATAATTGATTTTTTTGGCAGTATCGGCAATCAGCACTTTTCCTTTCAGGATCGAATACTTGGGTTCCACATTGTTGAAGGTAACGCGATAAATATCCAGATCGCCCAGGCCTTCGTCGCGGATGGCGGAGATATAGCCGAAGCGGCCTGTTTCCGAAATCCGGAAATTCATGTTGTCTTCCACGGTGTTGATCGGGTAACCGAGGTTTTTCAGGCCCGTCCATTTGTGATGCAGCTCATCCCAGTCCAGTTTGAAGATATCATAACCTCCCATGGTGGTATGGCCTTTGGAGCTGAAGTAAAGTGTTTTGCCATCGGGAGAGATGCTTGGAAAATCCTCATCCATCTCCGTATTCACATCGGGGCCCATATTGGTTGCTTCCCCCCAATGCCCGGTCGGAAGCCGGTGCGATACCCAGATATCGGTACCGCCCAGTCCGCCTTTGCGGTCGCTTGTAAAATAAATGGTCTGCCCGTCGTTTGTGATAGCCGCTGAAATCTCAAACCCGTTCGGCGAGTTGATGGCTGGATCGAGGATATCCGCTTTTTTAAAGTTTCCTTTCTTATCGGCTTCAGCCAGATAGATATCGCCAACGCCCTGCATGTTGTCGTAATACACCAGCATCTCCTCTCCACTCGCGCTGAGGCCGATAACCTCTTCATCCCCTTCGCTGGTATTGATCGGGGGACCGATGTTTTTGGCTTTTGAATACACACCGTTGATGACTTTCGACATGAAAATACCGGAAGCATATTCCCCGTCCATCTCCATGACGGCTCCCCCGTCAGGGCGCTTGGAGTTGAAGATGAGAAATGACTCGTCCGACGGAACGAAGGGCCAGTAGTCGGCATATTGTGTATTGATGTTTTTGCCCAGGTTTTCGAATGTCACATCGAGGGGGAACTTCATCAGCTCCTTGGCATTGTAACAGTTTTGTATTTCACGGTCTACATCCTTGAGGTTATCGGAGGTGCCGCGGCCTTCGGCTTTGAACTTATTATAGCATTTGAGGGCATCGTCGAAGCGGTAGGCGAATGCATAAGAACGTCCGAGCAGATACATGGCATCCGGGTCGTATTTCGGTAGACCGGTCACAAATTCAAAATAGGTGACTGCTTTTTTCCGGTTGATATTGGTATTCAGGTAACATACCCCAACGCGGTAATTGTATTTATCGTTCTTGGGATCATCGGTCAGAAGCTGCAGGTAATCATCCAGGGCTCCGTCGAAATTATTATTGGCGAACTTATCGGATGCTTCTTTGGGGTCGGCTTTGTGGGCCGGTTTCT
>DASYGQ010000241.1:0-4051 GCA_035999585.1 Bacteroidia bacterium
GTCCACATAATAAAAAAGAATCCCAACAGGTAATGCCAGTCATAACTCAGTGAAGGAGATAAAAAACCATGTTTAATGGCTACGATATTCCACAAACTGATTGGGGCTGCCACGTAAAATATACCGAGAAAAGTAAGCGCAATATTGTTGAAGGGGCGCTCTTTTTTGCGGAAAAGTTCCCAAATGAAGATAAAGAAGAAAGGAGGAATGTAAATAGGAAAAGTAAAGCTGGTGATCCCGATATCGGAAGAATTATTGAGGAAAAGAACAATGTAAATCAGAGAACCGCTGATGATACCGAGCCATTTCTGAGGATGTTGTCCGCTTTTTTCGAGCAGGGTATAAAATTCATGCAGTCCAAGTATGATCAGTAACAGGAACAGAGCACCAAAAGTCCAGGCACTGAAGACTATGGCACTTATAACAACAAGAAGAAAGATGGATCCTGTAATGCTTCGGGTTAACATCAGGGCAAATGTAAACAAAACGTTTGACGTTTAAATCAAATCCTGTTTATTCGGAAAGCTCCGGATTTTCAGGAAGATTCAAACAGGTAGTCAGGCTCAGCTGATATGATCGTCAATCAGCATTACATAGATTTCTTTCGGTCCATGTGCACCCTGAACGAGTGTTTTTTCTATATCAGCTGTGCGGCTGGGACCGGAAATAGCAGTGACCATGGAAGGAGGTTGATTTCCGTAACGATCTTTCATTCCCCTCAAAGCATCTTTTAGGTTCAGCACGAGTTGCGAGGTATATGCCACCACAATATGATAATTGGGAAATACGACAAGCCTGCGCCCGGAAGATTGTCTGGAAGATACCAGAACTGTACCCAGGCGTGCTACCAGAAATTCACATCCGGTGAGGCCAACATTGGTAGTTTTGAGGTCTTCGGGTTTATCGGAAAAATCGATGGAACCTTTGTCAAGCAGGGAACTAATACGTGGATCAATTGCATATACATCCTTCCATTTGTTCTCAGAAATCAAAGCTTTGAGATTCTCAATGAAATCGGACTCGTTTTCGCAGAAAATAAATTTACCGTTCAGCTTGGTGAGCTGCTGAGCGAACATAATTTCCAGCGGTTCGTTTGGGGCTTCATAAATAGGACTGTCAAAGTCAATGTTGCCGGGAGTTTCATCCTTGACTGTTGCAATAAGAGCTTTGCGTACTTTTTTCAGAATCTTTTCCCGTGAAGTTGTGCTGTCCTCCATACGATCAGAATAATTTCAGTTCGTTATCATCTTTTGTTTTCTCCGTCAACGAATCTGTTTCCTTTTTTTCTCCGTTGGAAGATTTCTCTTCCTGTGACGGCTCTTCTTTCTTTTCTACGACAGGCAGAACTGGGATGACGGGATTATTATCTTTTTTGTGTTCAACGGACCCATTTGTTGGGGGGATCAATTTCTCTTCTTCTTCGAAAGGGCGCTTGCCGAAAATATCGAGCAAATCTTCCTTGAAGATCACTTCTTTTTCGAGCAGTTTTTCGGCCAGTTTGGTTAGTTTATCACGATTCATCATCAATAATTCTTTCGTCTTGATATATGCATCCTGAATAAGTTTTTTGACCTCGTTGTCAATCAGTTCAGCTGTTTTTTCACTGTAAGGTCTGTTGAATGCATATTCATTTTGACCTGAAGAATCGTAAAAGCTTACATTGCCGATCTTATCATTCAATCCGTAATACACAATCATGGCGTATGCCTGTTTTGTGATTTTTTCCAGATCGCTGAGGGCTCCGGTTGAAATTTTTCCGAAAACAATTTCTTCAGCGGCACGACCGCCTAGTGAAGCGCAAATTTCATCCATCAGTTGTTCTGTGGTGGTTATCTGCCTTTCTTCAGGCAAATACCAGGCTGCCCCAAGTGACCTGCCGCGGGGGACAATGGTGACTTTAACAAGCGGGGAAGCATGCTCGAGAAGCCAGCTTACTGTGGCATGACCAGCTTCATGAAATGCAATAACTCTTTTTTCAGCTGTAGATACAATCTTGTTTTTCTTTTCAAGGCCACCGATAATACGGTCTACAGCATCAAGGAAGTCCTGGCGTCCAACTACTTTATTTTCTTTACGGGCTGCAATAAGTGCAGCTTCATTGCAAATATTGGCGATGTCAGCACCGGAAAAGCCGGGTGTTTGTTTGGCTAGAAAATCAATGTCTACAGTTATATCCAGTTTAAGCGGGCGTAAATGAACTTTAAAAATATCCTTACGTTCATTCAGATCAGGCAGGTCAACATAAATTTGGCGATCGAAACGGCCGGCACGCAGAAGTGCTCTGTCAAGAATGTCGGCTCGGTTCGTGGCAGCAAGTATAATAACACCGCTGTTGGTTCCGAAACCATCCATTTCGGTAAGCAGTTGGTTCAGGGTGTTTTCACGTTCATCGTTAGAGCCCTGGGAAATACTTCTTCCGCGAGCTCTTCCAATAGCATCTATTTCATCAATGAAGATAATACAAGGCGCCTTTTCCTTAGCCTGACGAAATAAATCACGGACACGTGATGCCCCAACCCCCACAAACATTTCCACAAAGTCGGATCCCGAAAGCGAGAAAAAAGGAACTTTTGCTTCACCGGCTACTGCCTTTGCAAGAAGTGTCTTACCTGTGCCCGGAGGGCCAACCAGCAACGCCCCTTTGGGGATCTTGGCACCGAGGTCCGTATATTTCTTAGGGCTTTTCAGGAAATCGACTATTTCTTTGATCTCAACTTTAGCGCCTTCCAAACCGGCAACATCATTGAATGTAATGTTAACATGTGTGTCTTTGTCGAAAAGCTGGGCGCGTGATTTTCCAATATTGAAAATCTGCCCGCCACCACCGCCACCCATTCTGCGCATCAGGAATATCCAGAGTACAATCATTAATGCAATGGGAAGGAGCCAGGAGAAGTCAATCCAATTGGTTTGAGTTTCTGATTTTACAGAAATTTTCTGGGATTCTGGGAAGTTTTTCTGGGCTTCGGTCAGGAGGCTGTTAAAGTTGTCTTTTTCCACATCTCCCAATGTGAAATGGGGGCCGGGAACCTTAGCAGGGTTTGCACTGTTTTTTATGGCAGGTGACTTGGATGCATAATAGGATGCATTTGCTTTCAGGCTGTCGGGGTTAATGTATATCTGAACAGTTTTTTCGTTAACCAGAACGATTTTTTCAACGTGGTGCTTTTGAAGCATGTTGTGATTAAACTCCGCCCATTGGATTTCCGGAAGCCGTGGCCCGAAACCTGGAAAAAACATGGCAATGAGGGTAATCACGACAATGACGTATATCCAGTAATAATTAAAGGGGCTTTTCGGAGTAGGTTTTTTGGAAAGCCTTTCCTTCATTTTTTCAAACTGCCTTCTGTCTTCTGGGGTTTTATTTTGCTGATTCTCTGACATCTGAATGCGAATAACGAAAGTGAAATTTTCAAAAAACACCCGGCTCTATGCCTGGTGCAGAATCGTGTATGATTAGGAAGACGTTTTGGAACAATGAATATTTTAAAAAAAACCGAAATCAGGCATATTCGATACCATACTCCTTCACTTCAGCATCAGCCCATAGTGATTCGAGTCTGTAAAAATGACGGGTTTCCGCTTCAAATACATGAATGACAACATTGACGTAATCCAGCAATATCCAGAGAGAGTTTTCCCAACCTTCCGTGTGAAAAGGATTCTCGCCGGTTGCTTTTTTCACTTCATAATCAACTGAATCGGCAATTGCAGAAACCTGACGGGTTGAATCAGCCTCACAAATGATAAAAAAGTCACATACGGCATTTGGAACATTTTTGAGGTCCATGCAAATCACATTTCGTCCCTTCTTTTCCAGAATTCCATGTATGGCGGCCTCAGCAAGCAGCTGTGCCTGACTCTTAGGTTCAGAGCGCTGAACTTTTGTTTTGGGATCCTTTTTGGTTACAGTCTTTGTTGCTTTTACGACAGCAGGTTTTGCACGCAATGTTTTGGTAGTGCCTTTTTTCTTTGCCGCAACTTTTTTGTCAGCCGGGGACTTGACAGCCCGAGAACTTTTGGTCTTTGCCACCTTCTTACTTACCTTTGC
>DASYGQ010000409.1:0-6129 GCA_035999585.1 Bacteroidia bacterium
ATTCAATCCGCCAGGAGGTGTGGCAACAGAACTTCCGAGAGCACATATATTTACTTCCTGTTCTCCACTTTTCATGGACAGGATTTTGGCTTTTTCTTTTTCACCACGTACCCAATGAGGGACCATGCATTCCTGAAGGTAAACCGTGTCGGGATGAAGGTTTCTAAGGGTTTGAAATGTGAATTCTACCGCTGCGGCAGCCTGAGGTGAGCCCGAAACGCGGCCTCCGATTTTATTGGAAAGAAAATCAAGACGCATATAACTTTCCCCATGTGCAAGGGCATCACTGAATAAGCGACTGATGGCAACAGAGTCCAGATTTTGCGAAGAAAGAAGTGACGAAGAGAGCAGAAATGAAAATGCGATCCCTAGTTTGATCATATCATGGATGTTAAATGCTTTTACGAAGATACAAATAGGTTGGAGAGCGTAAAAAAGGAATAAGATTGGTCCCGGAAGGTATCAGTTTGTGTTATAGTCGTACCATTCCCGTTTACGGCTCAGTTTCAGATCCTGAAGAACTGCCGATTTCACTTTGATGTCAAGGCTATAACTCTGCCGCGGCCCGAAAGGAACCCAGAAAAAGGCCATGTCCCAGCAGTGAAGGTCGCGGTATACATTGATACTTGTATAGGAAAAATTGTGTTTGTTGACATCATAACCTGAATTGAATCCCACCTTCCATTTTTGGGTAAGGTTGACATCCCCGTTAAAGCCGAATGTTTGTGTGACTGCATTGGTAACAGAAACAGGGTTGGGAAGCCCGGTCACATCATTCATCACATAAGGATTGGGCACAATACTTTTGTTCATGCTAAGTATGTAACGGACTCCCAGGGTCCATTTCAGATTGAAATCAACATAAGCATCGGGGTTTAAATTGATGTGTTCAAGTTCTTCCGGACTGCCTTTGCTGCTTTGCTTGGGCTTGCCGGCATTTTTGTCCTTGCTTCGGATGCTTGTTCCGATGGATAAATTGGCATTTGCAATGTGGCCGATTCTGTTATTGTGATTGATCTCGAACTTTTCTATGTCATTTCCATCATCTCCGATCATATAAGGATCAAGGGTTGTACCGGCGTTTATTGTCACTTTCTTTTTCAAAATGGCTGTCTGAGCGGAAATGGAAATTGGGGACCATTTAAAATGCGGTGCAGCCGCATTGTAAGCAGAAGAAATGGAGAAATTGTCGAAAATGCTGACCGGCTTGGCAGGTACAGTGGCCGTATCACTGTGAGGCCGAAGTTTTGCTTCCAGATTATTATTCAATGACATGTTAATGCCTTCCTGCAATCCGCTCGGTGGCGGAGCAAACAGGCCGTTCTGAAAAACGGAATAGGTCTGGTAAGTTCCTGAAAAACTGTTTTGAACGGTTTTATAATATCCATACCTGGCATCTGAATAATCAGGATGGTAAACAAATGCAATTATTGGAGTTATCACATGATGGATCTGTTTGACAAAGAAATGGCGGTATGAATAGGTGCCGTATATTTTGGTTGCCATTGAAACGGAAAGGCTATAGTCGAAAGCATTCCGGATTATGGGGACGGTATCAATGATAACGGTGTCCCGGCCGGTTTTGATTGAATGAGGATAATAGCGTTCGCGGGAAGTGCTGAAGAAGACATTGTCGTTCAGGGTAAGAGAGGGTGTCATGCTGAAAAAGTTCAGGCTGTTTAGAACCCTGCTTTTGGTTTTCAGATGAGTGCGCAGTGACATGCTGACAGGTACATTGGCATGAACACCACTTTGGAATTTTTTGATGGTCTTGTCTTTAAATAAAATAGAGTCGCCGGTATGAACCTGGTTTTTCCCCTCCACCAGGGCACTTACGCCTATCTTGTCGTACCAGGTTTCTCCAACGGCATCCGCGCGCTTGAAAGGGCTGATGCGGTTCATGCTCAATGTAACATCGGGTAATGACAAGTCTACCGTTTTGTTAAGTGTGTTTTGGCTGTGGCGAAGATTTGTGCTTAAGTTAAAGGGAGTACCCACAAAAGATTTTTGCCATGAAATATTGGATTGAAGTGTATTGCCCAGGTAATCGGAGGGGCGAATCGAGTTATATGTATTGAAATTGCTTGTTGCTGCGTTAACACTGGCTGAAAAGCGCGAGGAAGGGTTCAGTTTGGGATCCTGAACATGACTCCAGGCAATGCGAAAATTATCCTGGGAGGTATTGTAAGAGGTGGTATTCTCAATCAGCGTACGTGCAAAGTTTAGATCCAGGCTGCCGGAATATTGATAACGGACCTTGTAGTTACTATGGGCTTGAAGGCCCCAGCTTCCGTGGGAATAAATATCTCCTTTCAGGGCGAGATCAACAAAATCGCTGATGCCGAAATAATATCCTCCACCCCGCAAAAAGAATCCCTGGTTTGTCGATTCTCCATAAGTTGGAATGATGATACCGGAAGCCCGGCCCCGTTTGTTGGGGAAAAGCCCAAAAGGGACAGCCAGTGGTGTATTGATTCCCATCACCTGAAGGTTGGCCGGACCCGTCACGATCTTATCGTTTGCGATGACTTTGAGTTTATGGGCATGAATGGCAAAGTGGGGCTCATCCAGATTACAAGTGGAATATCTTCCGTCCTCAATGTAATAGACGTTTGTGGAATCTTTCTTTACGGCCTCTCCGAGAACCTTTCCGTCACCTTCCTGAGTAGTGATTTCATATATTTTACCCTTTTTTGTCTCGTAGTTGTAAAGCATTTTCCGGGCCGTGAAGGTTTTTTCACCTTCTTTGACCACAGGTTTGCCAATCATTTTCTGGGCTGTATCCAGTCTTCCTTCGGCAAGAACGACATGAGTTTTGAAATTCACCTCCAGATACGCGGCTTTCATGACGGTATTTTCATACTCAACAACCGCATTTCCAAATAGATAGACCTTCTGATTGTTCATGTCGAGCTTTATCGAGTCGGTAGCTGTATAATGAACTTTGGATTTGATGGAATTGTCTTCGCTTTTGGTCCGATTTGTGTCGGGAAAGCAGGGTAAGAACCGGTAAGCAGCCTTTGCGGGTATGCAAAAAGCGGTTATTAACAGTGCAAGGAGGAAAAAATGTCTGATATAAACTCCCAAATCCGCGTTTTTGATGATATTTTTGTTTGCACCTGCCTGAATAATGGCCCCAAAACTAAATAAAATCCTGTATTTTACCTTGTAATTAAACGAACACCTAACCTTGAAAAAAGTATTTCTGCTTCCTTTTCTGTTTCCGGTTTTCCTTTTTACCGGGTCCCAGCTACCAAATATTGAGCCACCTTCCCTGAAGGTCAAGACGGTTGTAATTGATGCTGGCCATGGAGGTAAGGATCCCGGGTGTCATGGTGACTTATACAAAGAGAAGGATATTGCTTTGGCCGTGGCATTAAAACTAGGTCATTTCATTGAAGATAATTTTCAGGATGTAAAAGTTGTCTTTACCCGAAAAACGGATGTTTTCGTAGAACTGAATGAACGGGCAGCCATTGCCAACCGTAACAATGCCGATCTTTTCATATGTGTTCATTGCAACTCTGCCTGTGTATACGACAAACGAACCCGCAAGGAAACTTGCAATGAAGAAGCACATGGTTCAGAAACGTATGTGATGGGTGTGCATAAGAATGCCGGAAATCTGGAAGTTGCAAAGCGCGAAAACCAAAGTATCCTGATGGAGGATGATTACAAAAAAAAATACGATGGTTTCGATCCTAACTCGGATGAGGCAAACATCATTTTCACGTTTTATCAGAACGTTTTTCTGAATCAGAGCCTGAGCCTTGCCTCTAAAATTCAGGAATGCTACAAACAAAAAGCCGGCCGTAACGATAAAGGGGTGAAGCAAGCGGGCTTTTTGGTATTATGGAGAACGGCCATGCCAAGTCTGCTGACTGAAATCGGCTATCTCACCAATCATAAAGAAGAGAAGTTCCTGGGCTCCGAAAAGGGGCAGAATTACATGGCATCTTCCATTTTCAGAGCGTTCAGAATGTATAAAAGCGAAGTGGAGGGGCTAAATATTAAATATTCGGATGACTTTGAAAAAGTAGCACCGTATGATCCGACCAAGGATACCTCCGAATCTCCCGAACCGGTGAAGCCTTTGAAGAAGCCCGATCCTTCTGAGAAAACAACATCAAAAGAATCGGCAAAGGTAGACCCCGCAGGACTGCCGGCTGTAAAGCCTGCTCCAGTCGAAAAAAAGGACACAACCGCAGATGACAAATACCGCAGCTCTATGGACTCCGGCTTCAAAGATGGAAAATCCAGGAAACCGGAACCGAAAAGCTCCAATCCGGCAAGCATTCCCGCTCAACCGCATGACCGTGTAACTTCTCCTGCTTCCAATGAACATTCCGCATTACCGGCTGAAAATGCAAATCCCGCAACAGTTCCAGCTGCTGCCGGCAAGAATGAACCGATGGTTTACAAGGTATTGTTTTTGGTTTCGGAGAAGAAACTGAACCCCGATGATAAGAAACTCTCCGGAGTTGAGGGAGTGGATTTTTATCAGGAGGGAGGAGCCTTTAAATATACCGCAGGTAATTATCAAAAGATGAATGAGGCCACTCAGTATCAGTCAGAACTGCGAAAAAAAGGTTTTAAAGATGCCTTTGTGGTCAGCTTCCGGGCCGGAAAGAGAGTAAAGTAAAAGACTGCTGAATAATTCCTGTGAAATGCATAATAATTCTGTTGCCCTGCGTTCCTCTATTCGTTCAGGCTTCCAATCCTGAATCAAAATAAACACTAAATTTGACCCTGCATTAATCCCTGAGCTGTGGCCTTTCAGATTTCAAAAGAATTAAAAACCGGAATTGTTGTAACCCTTGCAATTGCCGTCTTAATATACGGTCTTAATATTCTTAAAGGTCGTAACCTTTTTTCCCGCACATTTACGATATACGCTGTTTATCACAGTATCGACGGATTGGTGGTGACAAACCCTGTTCAGCTCAATGGCTATAAAGTAGGGCAGGTGAAAGACATCGATCTGATGCCCGATCACTCGGGTCGTATCGTTGTGGAAATACTGATTACCGAAAGTTCACTGAAGATACCAAGAGGTTCGCAGGCAAAGATTGTCAGTCTCGATCTGCTTGGCACCAAGGCTGTTGCTCTTATTATGACGGATACCCTTTTGATTCCCGGTCACAAGCCAGGCTTTCTGACTGATAAGGATACTCTGGTTGGCAATACAGAGGAAGGACTTAAAGAAGGTGTCACACGCACGCTTGCTCCTTTGCAAACAAAAGCCAAAGAACTCCTTTCTTCCATTGATTCGGTCATGGAAATTGTTCAGATCATTCTCAATAAAGATGCGCGTGCAAACCTTTCCAAAAGCTTTCAGCATATTTCCGTAGCCCTGACTTCACTTGAGAAAACAGCACTGAGACTCGATACCCTTGTACGCACTGAGAAATACCGGCTTCACAGTATTTTTGCTAACATTGATCACATCACTCTCATGCTTTCCGAGAATTCAGATAAGCTGGCCAATATCCTGAGAAACCTGAGCAGTGTCAGCGACAGTCTGGCCAAAGCAAAAATCACTTCAACGATCAACAATGCAAGCAGTGCTCTGGCCAATGCTTCAGCCGTACTTGATAAAATCAATCGGGGAGAAGGTTCTTTCGGGTTGCTTGTAAACGACAAGCGACTGTACAATCACCTTGATTCAGCCTCTGCAGATCTGGACCGTCTGCTGATCGATTTGAATGCACATCCAGCCCGGTACGTTCACCTCTCTCTGATTGGTAGAAAAGAAAAAGTAAAAAAGAAAACGCCCGAAAGCTCACCTCAGCATTAAACCAAATTTCATGGGTATTCAAAATATTGTATTTATTGCATTACTCGGAGGGGCCATCGGCCTCTTTGTTGTGAATGTTCGCAAGGTAATCCGCAATATACGTCTTGGAAAGGATATTGACAGAAGCGACCGGCCTGCAGAGCGCTGGAAGACAATGACACTCGTTGCTTTGGGTCAAAGCAAAATGCTGACACGACCCATTCCGGCCCTCCTTCACATACTTGTTTATGTGGGATTTGTTCTGATCAACATTGAAGTTGTTGAAATGCTTATCGATGGTGCTGCAGGTACTCACCGCTCTCTTTTCTTTTTGGGCGGATTTTATAATTTTC
>DASYGQ010000355.1:0-3371 GCA_035999585.1 Bacteroidia bacterium
AGTTTGCGGGTGATCTTATCAAGCTTTACAAGCGCCATTTTCTTTGTTTCAGGGCTCATCCAGTCGCGCGAATTGATCCGTTCCTTGTAGGCGGCCATCAGGTTGCTTACCATGTCATTCACACGTTTTTTTGATTCCGGAGTGAAGTATTTGGCAACGTACAATTGGCCCAATGCATCGCCCACACAATTGTCGGTCAGTTCCAGGCAGCGTTTCCAGCGTGGCTTTTGCTCTTTGGCTCCGCTGAGTATGGTGCCGTAGAAATGGAAGTGTTCTTCAGCGATTGCATTGTTGAGCTTGCTGGCGGTATTGGAAATCAGGTGCCAGCGGTAATAGGCTTTCCAGCTGTCCATCGGTACCGTTGTGATCATTGTATTGAGATCTTTCATGAAATCAACCTGAGCGACAATGATTTCAGCGGGTTGAGCAATGGCCATGCCCTTGAAATATGTAGTCCAGTCAATGGCAGGGGTGAGTGCTGCCACTTCCTTCATGGTCATTTTATTATACTGGGCGTTGATGTTACGGAGTTCTACAGCAGCCATGGAATGCGTGGCCATTTCTGTTTCAATGTCCATGATGGCCTTTGCATTTTTAGCGGCCACATCCGCTTTTTCACCGGAGAGGACAAGCATCTTCCCGATATGTTCCACATATTGCTCTCTTATTTTCTTGAGCATATCGTCTGTACCGATGTAATAATCTTTCTCAGGCAGGCCTGTGCCGCCCTGAAACAGATAAACGGCATTTGTCTTGCTGTCTTTCATATCGGGTGAAACACCGAAGGAAAACATGGGGTCATTTCCGATCATGTGCTGACGGGCCAGTACACGAATCAGATCTTCCCTGGTTTTCATGTCGGCAATCAGCTTGAATTCTGCGTTGAGGGGACTGATACCTTCTTTTTCAAGTTTTGCACTGTCCATTCCCATGGCGTAAAAATCGCGCACAATCTGGGTGGGACTTCCTTTGGGTGCGGCTTTGTCGGCCACTGCCTCATTCAAAAGAAGGTGCAGGTTTTTCTGGTTTTTGTCGTTCAGCTCGTTGAAGCTTCCCCAGCTCACTTCAGAGGGTGGGATGGGATTCTTTTTAGCCCAGGAACCGTTTACATAGGTGTAAAAGTCTGTCCGGGGGCTCACCGTATTGTCGAAATTGTTCAGGTCAATGCCTTTGATTTCTCCGTTTCCGGGTGCATTGATTTTTGTCATGGCAAGAGTCAGGCCGGCAATGGCAGTGATTCCTGCAGTTTTTAAAAGGATCTTGTTCATGGTGTGATTTAAATTGAACTGCAAGATAATCATAATAAAGTATGTAAGTAATCAGGAAATTGCTGAACGGTTAATCGCCGTGGCGAACGGCTGGGACCAGGGTATGAACAGGAAAGCTTGAAATATCTGCGCTGTATGCAAAGAGCCCTGTTCAAAAAATAATTTCCGGGGTTTTACGGCTTTTTATAATTGTTTAATTTAGCGGGAGATCCGCTTGTGCGGAGCCAACAGGAATAACCGAAAACAGATTTTGAATCGTATGAAGAAGATACTCGTTGCCAACAGAGGAGAAATAGCTTTACGGGTCATGCGCTCCTGCAAAGAGATGGGAATTGCCACAGTTGCCGTTTTTTCGGAAGCTGACCGCAATGCGCCTTTTGTCAAATATGCCGACGAGGCTGTATGCATTGGCCCGCCGCCATCGAACCAGAGCTATCTGCTCATGGATAGGATTATCGCTGTTTGTCAGGAGCTGAAGGCTGATGGCATTCACCCGGGTTATGGTTTTCTTTCCGAGAATTCTGACTTCGCCCTGAAGGTGAAACAGGCCGGTATTACATTCATTGGCCCATCGCCAGAAGCGATGGATATGATGGGCGATAAACTCAGTGCAAAGGCAGCAGCCAAGAAATACAAGATCCCCATGGTGCCGGGTTCCGAAGGAGCGATCACGAGTGTGGAGGAAGGCAAACGCATCGCCCTGGAAACAGGCTTTCCGCTTCTCATCAAAGCCAGTGCCGGAGGAGGAGGAAAGGGCATGCGCATTGTCGAACGTATTGAAGATTTTGAAGAACAGATGAAGCTGGCTGTAAGTGAAGCCACCTCTGCCTTCGGCGATGGTGCTGTGTTTATTGAGCGTTATGTGGCCGGCCCGCGTCACATTGAAATACAGATTCTCGGCGATAACTTCGGAAACATTGTTTATCTGTTTGAACGCGAATGTTCCATTCAGCGTCGTCACCAGAAGGTAATCGAAGAAGCTCCATCCTCCGTCCTTAGCCCTGAGCTTCGCAAGCAAATGGGTGAATGTGCCGTGAATGTTGGCAAGGCCTGTAATTATACCGGTGCCGGAACGGTTGAATTCCTGCTTGATGAGAAGCGGAATTTTTATTTCCTGGAAATGAACACCCGCCTTCAGGTGGAGCACCCCGTCACTGAAATGATCACAGGCATTGACCTGGTCAAGGAGCAGATCCGTGTGGCCAGAGGCGAAAAACTTTCCTTCCGCCAGGAGGACCTGAAGATACACGGTCACTCCCTCGAAGTGAGGGTCTATGCCGAAGATCCGGCGAATAACTTCCTTCCGGATATAGGCAGGCTTCAAACCTATCAGCGTCCGCAGGGATTGGGTGTAAGGGTTGACGATGGCTTTGAAGAAGGAATGGACATTCCCATCTATTACGACCCTATGATTGCCAAGCTGGTCAGTTTCGGGAAGGACCGCAGCGAGGCAATTAACCGCATGATACGTGCCATCGATGATTACCGGATCAACGGGGTGGAAACCACACTCTCCTTCTGCCGCTTTGTACTTAACCACGAGGCTTTTGTTTCCGGGAATTTCGATACACATTTCATCAAACATCATTTCAAGCCGGAATACCTGCTGCGGGAAAAAACAGATGAAGCCGAAATGGCAGCCATCTTCGGAGCGCTGGCGCTCATGGAAGCCGGTAAAAAACAGGTAAGTGCAGGATCTGCAGCGACTGTTGCAGGTTCCAAATGGAAGGCTAACAGACTGTCCTGAGGGCTGTTTCCTCTGGGCTTGAGAAGACCTTGTTAGGCGATAACCGGCATTTGCGTATGTCCTGGAATTTTTGTAACTTTAAATACAACATTCCGCCAAGGGATGCGTTAATTCAGAAGGATTAAGCCGGTTTACCTGAACCGCAAAAAACATGAAACAGATAATTCTATTCTTTGTTTCTCTATTCAGCAGTTTTCTGGCATTTTCTCAGGACACGCCTAGCCCTGAATATAATCTGGAGGTCGGAGACATAGCCAAATGGCCGGCATCCATGGTTAAAATCAAGGCAAATGGTGAGGACACGACAGTCTCCATCAACTATTTCACCATATACATACAAACCGACATGAAATTTG